>CAZPUW010000415.1:0-3085 GCA_964589795.1 uncultured bacterium | reverse complement strand
CTCGTTGTTACCTTCGAAGGAAAAAGGAAGTTATCATGAAACGGTTTGAAATGCGGGTCGATCCTTTGACTCATGAAGTGTATTACGCCATTGGTTACAAGGGCTATCCACTCATGAACGATCCGTTACTAAACAAAGGAAGTTCTTTCCCCCGTGGTGAACGGGCCGAATTCGGCCTCAACGGTCTCATCGCGGAATCAGTCGGGACGCTCGAAATGCAGTTGGAACGCGCCTATGGAAATTATAGTGCGAAATCCACCGACATGGAGCGTTACATCACTTTGAACGGTTTGCTTGATCGCAATGAAACCCTCTTTTACGCACTCCTCACCCGTCATATCACGGAAATGTTACCGATTGTGTATACTCCTACCGTCGGACAGGCGTGCTTACAAATGTCGCATATCCTGCGCCGTTATCGCGGACTTTACGTCACTCAAAACAATGTCCACAATATCGAACAATTACTCGAAAATACCGGTTTGCCCGATGTCTCGTTAATTGTCGTAACCGACGGTGAGCGCATTCTCGGTTTTGGCGATTTAGGTGTCGACGGTATGGGAATACCGGTCGGGAAACTGTCGTTGTATGTCGCCGCTGCCGGTATTCATCCGGCATCGACACTACCCATTTGTTTTGATGTTGGCACAAACAATGAACGTTTGCTCAACGATCCATTGTACCTCGGTATTCGTAAACCCCGCATGGTTGGGGAAGCGTATTACGATTTTGTCGAACGGTTTGTGCAAGGTGTTCGAAGAATCTTCCCGCGTGCGTTGTTGCAATGGGAAGATTTCGGGAAATCCAATGCATTTAATTTGTTAAACCGCTATCACAACCGCATTCCCAGTTTCAACGATGATATTCAGGGTACCGGTGCCACAGCATCTGCTGCATTGATGACGGCGAAAAAGATTACTGGAAGGCCGCTATCAGCTGAAAAAATCGCAATTCTTGGTTTCGGACAGGCCGGAAGCGGTGTTGCTAACGCATTAGTTACTTTGATGGAACGGGAAGAAGGTATCTCGGTTGCGGAAGCCCGGCGACGCATCTTTGCCGTCGATATCGATGGATTGTTGGTTGAGGGTATGGCGGCGGAGACACATCAACAGCCATTCCTGCAACCAAAATCAGCAATCGAAAACTGGAAGTTTGATAAATCGAAATCGCCGAAATTGAAAGACGTCGTGGATAACGCGAAAATAACCGTCCTTATCGGGTTATCTGCACAACCCGGTGTTTTTGATAATACAATCTTGAAGAGTGTTGGCAAGAATTCTGAACATCCGATAATTCTTGCTTTATCTAATCCCACTTCCCGTACTGAGGCGACACCGCAAGCGATTATGGAAGCTACCGGTGGTCGTGCGCTAATGGGCTTTGGTAGTCCGTTTGCAAACGTGTTGGATGCGGGTGGTGACGAGGTACACTGCACACAATGCAATAACCTCTATATCTTCCCCGGAATGGGCCTCGGTGCGATTGTATCTCAGGCAACAAGGGTCACCCACCGTATGTTCCATGCCGCCAGCCGTACGATTTCCGAAATGGTTACCGAAGAGCAACGGAAAAAAGGAATGCTCCTGCCATCGTTGGATGACATCCGCCGCGTTTCGTTCGAAGTCGCTTTCGCGGTTGGCAAACAGGCGCGAGAAGACAGTATCGGCGTCGAGATGTCTGATGACCGGTTCGCGCAGTTATTACGCGATGCAATGTGGGTACCGCATTACTATCCTTATCGGTTTAACCGCATGTAAACGGTTAATTGTTGCAAAGAAAGGCGGATGTTTCATCCGCCTTTTCTTTTATCTATGGCGATGGTATTTTGAATTATGACCGAATATCTCTGGATTGACCTCGTTACTGCGTGGAGTGCAGGAATGCTTGGAAGCATTCACTGTATTGCTATGTGCGGGCCGATAGCAGGATACGGTTGCACCACATTGCTTAACCGCAAAGCGTGGGGAGGTCCATTGCTATTCGTATCTGGTAAACTGATATCCTATGCACTTGTCGGATTATTGGCGGGTTCGGTTGGTGGTTGGTTGTTATCGTTCCCGTGGGTACCAAAAGCGGGAGCGTGGCTCGCGATTATCAGTGGTGGTTTGATGATTTCGCTTATCGGTTTTCATTGGCTGGTTCCGGCAAAATCCACCGTTCATTGGTCGTTGCGGCTATTAAAACCAATCATCCGTACCAATCCGAAAGCGAATGATTCGAAGTCGCAACAATTTCGTATTCCCTTTCTGCTTGGATTTTGCGCCGCCCTACTACCATGTGGATTACTCCACGCCATGGTTTTACGCGCTGCCGCTACCGGTTCTCCGTCCTACGCGATGGGAATGATGGTGGCATTCGGTATCGGCACTTCGCCTGCGTTGGTAGGCATTGCTGGTGCTTCGCTCGCACTTCCGGTTTTATTCAGGAAGAATGCCAATCGAATTGGGGAGGGATTCGTGGTTGCGTTAGCGATAGTGATGATTTTCAGAGGAATAAACGGTTTGTCGATGCCGGATGCTTGTATTTTGTGTAAATAAATATCGGCTATTGCGTGTCGAGAACCTTGCGAATCGTTTGCGCTAATACATCGATTTGAAATGGCTTCGAAATAAAATTCTTCGCGAGTTTTACGTCCTGATATTCACGCATAGTGTGGGTATCGTATCCACTCGAAATAATCGCTTTTATCTTCGGATTAATCGCGAGCAACTCCTGTAGTAGTTCTCCGCCGGACATCTTCGGCATCGAATAATCAAGAATAACCATGCTGATATCGGATTGATTCGCTTTGTAGTATTCTATTGCTTCTTTTCCAGTCTCGATGGTAATAACTTTATATCCCAATTGTTCCAATACGGAACGGCTGATTGTACGAATCAAATCTTCATCATCCACAACGAGAATCGTTTCATTTCCGGTTGAGAGCATCGGCTCTCCTACGCTCGTCGATTGAATAACGACTTGTTCCGCGACCGGTAAGTAAAATGTAAAGGTGGAACCCTTGCCGACTTCACTTATCACTTCCAACCAGCCATTATGTTGTTTAATAATACCGTACACCGTCGCTAACCCTAAACCGGTTCCT
>CAZPUW010000414.1:0-3095 GCA_964589795.1 uncultured bacterium | reverse complement strand
GTCCACGCTTCCGGTACGTGGCCGATTTGTGCGATGGTATCAGCGCGAAGAAATGCCGCATCATAACGCTGTTCGATAACATCGTCGATTGCCGAGTTGAGTATCGGCTCAACCGGTCGGAGTACCGAATCTTCCGCTCGAACAGCATCCGGGTACGAAAACAAAATCAATAAAAGAAACGTCGAAGCGATAACAAAAAACCGAATCATTCTAAGGTGCGACCTTCATGTAGATACCGGAAGATACAAAATCCAGCTTCGGTAACCATTACAAGGCGGGAACCATCCAATAGGACTTGATTTATCTGGAGGGCGGGAAGTCCATCGGATAGTGTATAGCGATGAACACGGGGAGAAAGTTTCGAAGCAGGGTCATTATCCAATCGACCCAACGAATCACGGTCGATCCGAAACAGCCCTTCGGTACCACCGACCCATACTGTGGTATCGGTAGGAGCGATAGTCAGCGACCAACCACTGTTGAAATAAGTACCGGATGACCATGAATACCATTTTAGACTGCGTCTGTCCAATGCGGCAACACCATCCCGACCTCCGACCCAAATTTCGGAAGGGGTGAATTCTATAGTTGCCCAATCGTCGCTTGCAATTCCGGGAGGGCCGTCGAGAAACGTGTATGTTCCGGTTTTAGTATTGATTTTCAAAATGCCGAGGGTGGTACTGCAAAATAAAGTATCGCCATCGGCGGCTATTTGATTGGCAACGAGCGGATGTTTCAATTCGTTGTAAAGCGGTGTAATACCACCATCCGATGATAACAACTCAACACCGCGGTCGGTTCCAACGGCGACATTGGATCCGATATTGCAAACGCTATAAATGTGAATCGAGCGGAAGCCATCACACAACTTCCAATAAGTATCGCTGGCTGCACCAACGATAACACCGATATCGGTTGCGAGGTAGTACTTATCTCCATTCTTGGCAATGTCGCGTATCGCGCGTGAACCTAATTGAAAACGCTTACCGTATTGGATACTCCATGACCACGTGCGGTTCGGCTCATCGAAAAATGAGACACCTGTGTGTGTGCCACCGACAACCCAACCGGTGCTGTCTTTTGCCATACACCTCAATGTTCGTTCGGAAGGGCCAAGACGCTCGAACTGCCATTTTTTTGTATAACCATTACCACGAATGATTCCAGCACCGTTGACTATCGACCAGAGCATATTCTTGTCATCTATCATCGTATTGGTTGTTCGAAGCGTGATGTCGTCTGTATAGATGAGTCGCCCGTCGTGGTATGCATTCCAATCCTGCGGTGAAATCCAAGAGGATAAATCGTCACCGTGTAATTGTTGGTCGGGATGGGTACAGTCGATGTTACGGGTTTTGGTAGAATCGGGTGGTAGTGCATCGAATAAGGGGCGTTTGGTCCAATAATGCCACGAACCATCGCGGGTAAACATATCCTTCTCGGTTGTCACGACCAAGGATTGATCGGGATTCCATTGAAGGTTGCGAATGTTTTTTAAATCGTATGCCTCGGAGAAACCGGGTACAATGGTGAATGGTGGTTCCCAATGTTCTTTATAGCGGTTCCAGACCCAAATCCCGTTCTCGGCAGTGACAAAGACATTATCGTTGGTAACTACAAAGCGGGAAATCCGAACCGGGTCACGCCACACTTCCCAAGCATCGGCAGGATACTTTCCTTGTGAGTAAGATGGAGAAGTAAGTAAAAAAATGAGAACTATCAGTACAAAAAAACCGAAAGAATCAAAATACCTCAAACACATTTTCTTGTGCAGAGAATTAGAGAGGGGTCGAAAATAAATATTAGCGATTACAGGAGACGTGGGAGAACTCCGATAATGAGCTGCATAAAGCTTTCGCGAACCCGGTAAGCTACTTCAGTCACTTCATTATGAAG
The DNA here is from genome assembly GCA_964589795.1 of uncultured bacterium. Taxonomy (GTDB): domain Bacteria; phylum Electryoneota; class JAOADG01; order JAOADG01; family JAOADG01. The sequence continues at coordinate 1,199 of CAZPUW010000414.1, read as the reverse complement.
TAAAGGGGTATCGGAAAGACCGGCGGCGCGGTTTGTGATGCAAGAGATACCAAGTACTTTCATTCCCATCGATGCGGCGACAATGACTTCGGGGACGGTACTCATGCAGGCGGCATCAACACCAAGTTTTTTCCACATTAGTACTTCAGTGGGTGTTTCGTAACTCGGGCCGCTCATCGCACCAAGGATTCCACGATGCAAAGGGATATTTAGTTCCCTCGCAACTGTATTGGCGATGTTACCCCACTCGCGTGTGTAGGCGAACGAAAGATCGGGAAACCGGACACCCAATTCAGGATTATGCAAACCACAAAGTGGATTCATTCCCATCATATTGATGTGGTCGGTTATCTGCATCAACGAACTAGGAGCCAATTCATCGCTGATACCGCCGCTGGCATTGGTGACGACATAGCCAATAGCGCCAAGACCACGGAGGACGCGGACGGGAAGAACTACTTGCTGGGGCGTGTACCCTTCGTAATAATGAATGCGTCCGGAAAATAATGCGACACGACGGCCAGCCAACGTACCAATGAACAATTTACCCGCATGTCCGGATACCGTCGAAACCGGATAATCAGGAAGCTCTGAGGTCGGAATAATGACTGGATTTTCTACTTTTTCCGAAAGCGCGCCGAGACCGGAACCGAGTACAATACCTAATTCAACGGGCTCACAAGATTTACCTTCTGCCTCACACCGATTGCGAATAGCAGTAAGTATCGGCGTAATATCCGAATGATGTGGTACTTCGTGATGTGACATCAGTTTCCTTTGTTTATCGGTAGCTAACGATAATTGATTTTGGATTTCAATTTACAATATCGTTGGCGGTTCATTCGGTTTAGTTACGTCGTCAGGATTTGTCCAACAATTCCGGCACCGGGCTTCATACAAATCTTTCGCTCCAACCACGATACGGTCACCACCGGAAACGAGACGCTGGGTACGCGAAGCGGGCTCACCGCAACGGACACAAATGGCCAAAATTTTATCAAGGTACTCGGCAGTACACATGAAGTAAGGAATCGGTTCAAACGGTTCGCCCCGATAATCGAGGTCGAGACCCGCGACAATCACACGTTTCCGTAATTTGATAAGCGCTTCAACTACCGGTATCAAGCCATTACCGAGAAATTGTCCTTCATCGATTCCAATAACCTGCGCATTCTGCGATTTCTGCCAAATCTCTTCGG
>CAZPUW010000413.1:0-3095 GCA_964589795.1 uncultured bacterium | reverse complement strand
GCAGGGCTTTCCGTCGCGGGACGCGGCCATCGCCGCGCTGGAAAAGGAGCGCATTCCCTGCGCGCCGGTGCTGACGCTGAACGATGCCATGGCCCAGCCGCATCTGGTCGAGCGCGGAACCGTTCGCCAGGTGAAGGACGCCGAGATCGGTGCAACCTTCACCGTCCCCGCCGTCGCACGCTTGGCGATACAATGTTGCCGCGAGCCGCTCATTCTTGGCGACGCCCACGCCGTGCTCGTAGAGGTTGCCGGCGCGCGCACACGCATCAGCGACGCCGACGCTGCAGGCGCGTTGCTGTGCCTTGCGGCACTCTGGTTGTATGAGCGGAGACATCAAATCAGACAGGTGTAGCAAGCTCCTGACTTCGAGTCCAATCCCACCCATGTCCAAATGCTCCCTTGATCACACTGGAGAAGTACTGTAAGGTAGTCCTTGGGGCTCGTGAGAGGAAGCAGAAATGTTGCGAACCGATGGAATGTCGCCATTTGATCCCTTAGGAGGAAAACGCCAAATGAAGAGACCGTTGTTCAGCGTACTGGTAGTGATGCTTTCCCAATTGCCGATTGGGTAGTGGCGATTTAACTCGATTTTTACATTTGAAATGGCGCGGCGACCACCCCACGCAATACGGTACTGTGAACCGATGTGCAGAGTATCACGGCCAAGCGGTGAAAAAATGTGAAGAAATGAATCAGACGGCGCGGTGGAAAACAAAATAGCAGCATTGGCAGAATTGGAATTTTGGATTTGGCTGCTGCCGGGTGAGTACGAATTCCAATAGGAATACTCCAAACCGCGTCGACGAGAATTATCTGCGATTCCAATGGATGCATAATCGGGTTCGTAAGAATCGCCGGGCATATTGTGGAACGATTTGTACTGGAACAAGATTGGTGCATCACCAGTCGGTGTGCTCCAATATTCCTGCTGTCGAATTATCAACTGGAATTCGTTCGCACCCGCGCCAAACGTTGTTACTGTTCGCCAACTTATGACAAATTGATGCGAAGTTGAATCAAAGTGAGTGTATACTCCACTTCCGGCACCGGCAAACATTACATCCTCCCAGAATACTGCCAACATGTTGCGTGCGCCTTCGGGTGCGGGGAGTCGCCAATTACGGAAATTGTTAAAGACAGGTTGCCTGCCAAACGCCGCCCAGCCATTAGAACAAATTGTAAGGGAGTCGTATCGACTACCATAATATTGCGCCGCGAATGGAAGGCGAATGACAATACTCGAGTCGTAATTGTATGCGGTATCGTTTAGTGCTAACCGTTGACCCACACTATTATCGATAATTTCGACCCAGTTGTAAACGGGAGCATAAGGATAAGCGACGTCAGATTGGTCATATGCACGATAACCATAGGTATCGGGGCCGGTGGGCATGGTCGACGTCAAAGGTAACACCGGAAGCTGGAAATAAATTGTGTCAGTAACAGCACCATTGTTGAATATTGCCATCATGGCAGCTATAGTACCAGAACTGAGTAGGGGAGACGCGGAGACTTCCCACAATTGAGAAGTGCGACAAGTAACCTCAGTCCCGATGGGTAATGAATCAAAAACCGTAGTATCGGCTATAACAGAAATACCCGATGTGAGCGAAATCAATCTTGCGCTTGTAGGTGTGAATAACGCGAATTGTCCGGTATTTCGGACATAAATACGCGTATATACATTCATTCCAGGTTCGAGAACGGAAGCACCAACTAACAGCACTGAATCACAGACTAAGTTTACAGTTAGCACTGGAATAGTAAAAAACAAAGTGGAATGCTGAGTGCCTGAAGTAACTACCATCGAAAAATGAATAGAATCGTTGTTGTGGAAATTGTTCGATAGTGCAATACGGAAAGGGTTATTTGACGGTAAACCTTCGTTGGGATTGATTGTATTCCATTGTAGTGAAGAGTCGGAAATAGAAACACGCGTGTCGTTACAATGGACGACGGCGGAGGGGGGTTGTAAGGTGATAGCTTGGTTATTATGAAGCGAAGGTAAAATGTCGATTGTTTCACCGGGATTTAAATTTTGATTACCATTTCCGAATGTACCGTTTGTGGTGTCATCATCAATCGAGAATCCGGTAAGAGATAGTTGCAGTGGTGAAATATTACCGGTGACAACTATCGTGTCGACGGCGGGAATAAAATTTTGTCCAGCAAACGGGCCGGTAGCGGTTACAATCAGGTTGCCAGCGGTTTGCAATGTCAGGGGCAGTGTGACCTGACCGACACTATCAGTAAACGCGCGGGAAAAACATTCGGTTATTCCAGATGAATTTTTCTTCCAGGCAGTGACGAGGATATTTCGTACAGGTACTTCGATATGAATGACGGTACAAGTGATTTGTGTTTGGTCAACGGAAACGGTATCAACAGTATTACACAGTAGTGATTGGGGTACAGCAGTCCAGATGTGGGGCGTAACGTCACCCATCGCGTTATTCCAATTAGTAAAATCGGTAACGCTACCGGGGGTCCCAATTTCAAAATTTCGCCATAATTGGAATTTACCTTCGAGGTACATTGCACCGGGGTTTACAGAATTGTTTGCACCAAATCCGTAATAGACACCGGTCGCAATGACATTATTATATGCAGGATGGGTTGCATGGCCATAAGTCGACATCCCACACAACGCACCGGATGGTAGAGCCGGTGAACCAAAGCGGATAAGCGCTTCATGGATTCCGGTCACATCGTCACCGTACCAGTCTCCACTGGAACAAGTCAAATTGAGAGAAACGAAGGGGCGGTTAACGTTATTAAACGGTAAAAACATTGCAGGATTCAACTCTCCTGTCCATGCGGCGCGATGCGCCCAGAGCATTATATGCGAAGTCGCCTGTTGTATCGTCTGGTAATTAACTCCGGCGCTATGCTCATCATACCGGATGTTCACGATACCCCGGCTTCGCATCATTTCAAGGTCGAATTGAATCGCAGTATGATTTGAATATACTTCGTGGGAAGTCCCTGCATATCCCCATCCACTTGTGAAATACGCAGTATCGGAAACAGGGGGATTTTTTTCGTAGTTGATAGTACGATTCACAATCGTTTGAAGCGTTTGATTATTCGAAGCC
>CAZPUW010000412.1:0-3100 GCA_964589795.1 uncultured bacterium | reverse complement strand
TGAAGGGACAATCTTTTCTCTTCGCATCGCCGATGAGTTTCAGGAATGCTACACGCTCACTTGATGTCGCACCCGAGATTGCATCATCGGTGTAATAATTGAGCAGATCAAAACCCTGTTTTAAGGCATACGCTTCGATGACACGACGTTGATCGCCAATGGATTGTTCCTGCCGATCAGTCGAACGACGAAGGTATCCGACTGCCGGTTGGTACGATAGACTGTTACGAACCATGCTAATTGACTCCTTTCAAAACCCCGTTATTAGGGGTTGACAGGGTCGCATCACAGGTCGCGGAAGTCAAGGGGAACACAGAGTTTCTACTATCGGGGTGGTTGCGAGTACCGGCATCGGTCGGAATCGTTAACGCGGCTCTTACGCACCATCGCGCATACACCAACAATGCATTGTTCTGTATCTCGATTTCCATACCAAGTGGCGCTCGGTACTCGGCACTGAAACTTAATGATGTGTCGTCGTTTTGATTTGTGTTCATGAGATGATTGCGCTAACTCCTTCACCTCTTGTAAATGCAACCCCCGTGCCAAGTTTTTCATTACTGATTCGGAGAATCGAAATCAACTAACTCCAGTATTTGCAAGCAAATCTCCATTCTCGATTTTCATCGATTCAATTCCACACCAACCCTGCCTAATTCAAAATGACGTAGCTCAAAGCCAGTATTGGCGTGAGGCTAAGTCAAAATGACTACTCCAAAACCGCTCAAAATAGTCAAAATGACTACTTCTCGGGTATGTAGCGGGTTCCGATTCGGTGTACTCAAACTCTACCAAATTCTCATCTCTTGGAATTTCCACTGGTTACGTTTTTCAGAATCATGTTGGCACGACAGTTGCCTTAATAGGGGTTATGCAGACATCAAAAATTGCATGTCGTTTCAAAGGCAGTCGGGAGGTTTCCCAGTGTTCGTGAGTTTAGAAGAAGAACAAATCGAGAAGAGAACAGTTTCGCTGATTCAGATTCGCGACCGCATTAGTGCTGACCTGCGGAATCTGCGTGCGGTTAATGGTTGCGATTCCACTCGGATACAACGCATTGAGTCACTCGAGCGGGAATACGAGGTCGTGCAAGCGGAAATCATCAAGCTGGATGCTGAAGAACGCGAATTAGCGCAGATCAGAATCAGCCGAAAGGGATTTGAATGAAAGAGGAAAAACCAACGGTACGATTCACCGATGCGATCTGTATCGAATTGACACCGGACGAAACGGATTTGCTGCTCCTAATTCTAAATGATGCGCGAGAAAAACTCCCGCTGTCAGTCGATGCCGAGCTGTACCGAGAACTCATGCGCAAACTGGGAACGATACATGAAGTAAGGAAAAATCATGAGTGACCATTGTGTGGAGTTGCTGCAACATTATTTCTTTTCCCGCACCGATAAAGTTGCGTTCCGTACTTCATACGGAAAACCGCATCCGGCAGACGCCGGTGAATCGCTTGTCGATCTCTTGACAGCGCACGTCCGGGGTAAGGATGTTCCGCCAGTAACAGTTCATTACCGGAACGGCAACGGAGAAGAAAATAGAACCGGTCACTTTCGCATCGGCTCTTATACTCCTAACAGTGACGGTTTAACGAAATGGCTCTGTATCGATTTTGATGGCGGTTCCGATCATCCGAACGGATTAATCGATCCCCGGCAAGCGGTATTGCTATCACAGCAACGGGCAAACGATTATGGAATTCCGGCTTACATCGAATGTTCCGGTGGTGGAAGCGGGTGGCACTTATGGATCTTCTTCGATCCAATGGTTCCGGCTTTTTTCTCCAGGCAATTAGGTCTGCTGCTTTGTCCTACCGGAATGCCACTCGCCAACGGAGAATTTGCCGATGCATCGGTCAATCGTGGAATCGAAGTATTTCCGAAACAAGCGAAAATCAAACCGGAGGGTTTTGGGAATTTGCTGTGGCTGCCGTGGTGGCATCATGCGAAACCGGGCGGTAACGAATTTTATGTTCAATCGATGCTCGGTCGCTTCGATCCATTGTTGCCCGAACAATTCGAAACGGTTACCCTGAAACAGATCGAACAGACGTTAGCGACACACCCGCGCATTGCACCAGAATCTGTTCCGACACGTCGGCACACTCATTCGGCACCACAGCCACATGCTGCGAAAACGACCACAACTGAATGGGACACCTGGCGAAAGACCGCGCTTGAGAAACTTTCGCTTGAAGATGTCTATGGTGAATTCTTAACTGGCAACCAGTCGGGAGCAGAATGGCTTGAGTGCCGCGATCCCAGCTCACCAAGCGGTGACCGTAATCCTTCGGCGGGAGTCGCCACCGGCACCGGCACTGTCGAACGAGGATCGTTCCATTCGTTTCTTAGCGGTGAGACGATCTCGCTGTTTGATTTTCTGATTCGATCTGGAAAAGCAAAAGATTTTCGCGATGCATGCAACTGGGTATCGCACCAAACCGATACTCCGCTTCCGGTCAAACAACCATCGATAAAAAAAATCATTGACACACTTCCCGATATAGTAGTAAATAACCGGCAGCTTTCCGCGATTCTATCCGATACTTGGAATGCTTTGGTAACGGCGAACGAGCCACCTTCGCTTTTCCGGCGGGCAAATCATCTGCTACGCATTAAAGTCAGTTCCAGCGAAGACAAAGCATATCCCTACATCCTCGACGAAGTCGATATCTTCGGTTTATTGATTCGCTCGGCTCAGTGGGTTCGCACCACGGAAACTGGAATCTCTGACAGCTATCCGCCCCACGACATTGCCCGGGATATCACTCGGGAAATCGACGAACGAATCCCCTGGTTCGATGCGGTGGTGCAGACTCCGGTATTTGCCGGAAATGGGACATTACTCAACAGCTCCGGTTATTATCCGCATGACAAATTATTTGTTCATCTTCCCGCCACTTTGCAAGGAATCTCAGTTCCTCCACACCCGACAAAAACCGACATCGATTCGGTACGCAGATTATTGTATGACGAGGTGTTCGTCGATTTTCCGTTTGCTACCAATACTGACCGCTCGCATGCGATGGCGGCTTTGCTGCTCCCGTTTGTCCGGCAGTTGATCGATGGGTGTACTCCGCTTCATTTATTTG
>CAZPUW010000411.1:0-3104 GCA_964589795.1 uncultured bacterium | reverse complement strand
AAGAACGTTTACACCTTTTTTCGCCGCCATCGTTTGATCGCCATCAAAATAAGCACCGCGTTGTTCGAATTCAGCGAAATCCTCTACAGTCTTAAGCGCGCGCTGCGAGCCGAATAGCCGCTGAATGTTTACTCCGCGCAAAGTAGGTGTTTCGATGCGATGCCTGAATTCCTGCGGTCGTATATCTCCGGTAAGATGGGTAGCGCCATTCGTGTGGCCGTTGGCATGACAATCAAAGCACGATACACCCAAGCTGGGCCGGTCAGTCCTACGGTCTTCAGTGGCATTGAATTGCTGTTGCGGAAACTGTGTCACCAACAGACGAAGACCTTCGAGTTGTTTTGGGTTGAGAATACCGTTAAATATTTCGTAATAGTTATCAATCGTAATAAGACGCCCTTTCGCAATGTCGCCAAGGTCGGGGCGTGTAGTCAGATAAATTGCGGGAGCAGGGTCTGGTAGGAATTGTTCTGGTAAATCGAAATCCAAATCAAAGCGAACCAACCGGGACATTTGTTTCGTAGCCATTTCCGGGAACAACATTCCCCCTTCCGCGTGGTCGGGAAAAGGCAAGGGCTCGTACGGAAAAACACCCTTCGCTTTTATTTGCTCGGGTGTCATTTTATCAATTTGTTCCCAAGTCACTCCATGTAAGTTTGCGGTCGGGCCGACAGCTATCGCTTTTCCACCTGACATAAAAATCCCGGAGTTGGTTTTTGGTAAGAGTAAATAGCGATAGCTTAGCAAATCCGCATGTTCTTTAGCGATTTCAATTTTCACAGCCATTCGTCCGGCTTTGATTTGTTCGAATGAAATATTCTGGTTCGTCATTCCATAACTTGAAACAATTTTCGCTTGTTCCGCACCAAACAAAACGCTGGCGACAAGCAGTACACTTATCAACCAAAAGCGTCGGTTATTTTTACTCATCATTGATAACTCCCTTTTACATTCGATGAATAAATGAGTCTCACTATTCTTTGAGTTCATCATACCGTTAATCTCGCGCAAGCGCCTCAATCGGATCGAGTTGTGCGGCTTTTCTTGCGGGTAGATATCCAAAAATTATTCCGGTTAAAAACGCACACCCGAATGCGATAATTACCGGCGGTATTGTGAAAATTACTCGCCAGCCGGCAAGTCCGGATACCGTTAATCCTCCACCAATGCCACCGACAACTCCCGCTATTCCACCGATAAAACAGACCATCACTGCTTCAGTAAGAAATTGGAATAATACATCGAAACCACGCGCACCAATTGCCATTCGGATACCAATTTCCCGGGTCCGTTCCGTGACCGAAACCAACATGATATTCATTACACCGATTCCCCCGACGACCAGCGAGATTACGGCAATCGCCGCTAATAAATATGTAAGTGTGTTCTGCGTTTCATTGGCGGTTTCGATAGTATCTGCCATATTCCGAATATTGAAATCTTCTTTACCGTGGCGATGAATCAACAGTGTATGAAGAGCATCTTGCACTACACTCATGTCGGCGCCCGGTTTTACCCGAACAATGAAATGTCGGAAGAATCGTTGTCCGATGATGCGTGCACCTGCGGTTGAGTAAGGCATCCAAGCGACATTATCCTGATCATCTCCACGTGGCGTCATACCCTTGCTTGTCATAGTACCAATAACCATGAATGGTGCATTATCGATGAGGATATACTGACCAATTGGATTCATTCCACTCGGAAACATGTACTTCGCAATTGTTTGTCCTATGACAACGACTTGGGCGTATCGTTTCACATGTTCGGCGGAGAAAAATACTCCGGATTGTAAATCCCAATTGTGAACAAGTGGATAATCCTCACCGGTACCGACCGCAGTGGTCGTCAAATCTTCGTCACCAAATCTCAGCAAGGTCGATTTTTCCGTTTCAGGAATCGCCATTGCAACACCGGGTGTACCGATTAAGAATGGAATATCTTCCGGAAGAAAACTTGTAACCAATCCCGATGTCGCGCGTGCATTCGGGAGACCTCGTTCTATCGTCAGGAGATCCGTACCCATTGCCTGAATCCGGTCAAGTACATCCTGTTTCGCTCCATTCCCAATTGCCATCAGCGCAACGACGGATGCGACGCCAATGATAATTCCTAACATCGTCAATGCTGACCGCATTCGATTGTGAATCAAAGAACGGAGTGCCATTTTCAATGCTTCACCAAGTACTGCGGTACCTTGACTTATATCCTTTTCCCGTTCGACAATTTTAACCGAGGATACTGGTTTTCCCTTGAGTTGAATTTCATCGGATTGAATACGGCCATCGGTAATGCGAACAATTCTGTGTGCGTAAGTAGCGATTTCGCTGTCATGGGTGACTACAATGATCGTATGCCCCTGACCGTGCAATTTCTCCAAAATCGCCATGACTTCTTTGCCGCCCTGGCTGTCCAATGCACCGGTCGGTTCGTCGGCAAGAATCACCGGGCCGCCGTTCATGAGCGCCCGTGCAATACTAACACGCTGTTGTTGACCACCGGAAAGTTGGTTGGGGTGAAATTGTAGGCGGTCACCTAAACCGAGGTCTTTCAATAGACCGCTGGCATGCTCCTCGCGTTGTGTTTTCGCCATTCCGCAGTAAACCGCAGGAACTTCCGCATTTTCTACGGCGCTCAAATCGGACATTAGATTGTAGCGCTGGAAAATAAAACCAAACGTATCGCGTCGTAATGCAGCGAGATCGTCACTCTTTAAGCTTGCTACGTCTATTCCGCGAATGCTGTAGGTGCCTGTAGTCGGCTTATCAAGACAACCAACGATGTTCATAAGTGTCGATTTACCGGAACCGGACGCACCCATTATCGCAACAAACTCACCGCTTTGAATAGTGATATTAATTTCTTTGAGCACTGTTAGCGGCTGGCCACCGGAAGTATAAGTACGGCTCACATCTTTCAATTCAAGCAGCGGCGTGCCCATTACGGTCCTCTGCGTGCGGTAAGAGGACTTTTTGAAGTACCCGTCGCTGATATTTCTTTTATCACAACGAGTTCTTTGTCTTTAAGGCCGGATTTTACTTCTGCTGCAATTTCACTCTTTATTCCAATCTTTACTTTTCGCGACTCGACTTTGCCGTTGGGTT
>CAZPUW010000410.1:0-3111 GCA_964589795.1 uncultured bacterium | reverse complement strand
GCTATTTAAAATCAACCGCACCAATTCAGAATGGGCAAGACCGGTATCGGCAAGCCGCACATCCGCTTCACGTTGTAGGTCGCTTAATTTGATTCCATTGAGCCGTTCATTCATCAGCCGGTTCAATCCGATTACTTCCGCCGCCGAGACCCGCATTGGTAGTTCGATCAGAATTGTCTTAATCATCCCTTCCGACAAAGAGACGACGAGCAACAACCGTTCGTCGGCAATCGGAATCAACTCGATTCGTTCCAATACACCACGGTCGAGGCGGAGTGAAAGCACCACCGTTATCAATCGCGATGCGGAAGCGAGAATCGACGCGAAGCGGGAAAGTATTTCCTGAGATTGAGCGGGAATTTCCTCGACGTCGCGTTGTATCTGATCCTGAATTTTTTGGTCAATGTGCGGTTGAGTAATGCTATCCACAAACACACGATATCCGAGCGCGGTCGGAACCCGCCCCGATGAAACGTGCGAGTGGGTCAACAGTCCGGCGGTTTCGAGTTCCGCCATTACATTGCGAACGGTAGCCGAAGAGACTGTCAGCGCATTGCTGGCCAACGTCAGCGAACCAACCGGTTGCGCAGTCAAAACGAATTGATGTACGACCGCGTTTAACACTTGGCGGTGGCGATCCGTCATTGTGGTTGGTGTGACTGTGACTCTTCTTACCGTGTTCATTAGTATAATATTGCCTGTGTCAAGAAATACGAATCAATCCGAAGTGTGTTTTAACTTACGCCCGATACCGCGTGTAGCAACCCATCCCAGAGTTCCGCCAATAAAAAAAGTTACGATTGGGATGAATGCGGCAGTAACGGGCAATGAGAGCGAAATCGAACTCCACCGTTCGGACAACCAAAGCACCAAGACCCAACCGCAAATCACGGCGGCGATTCCAGTGGCTCCGCCTAACAGAGCCGTTAATTGTCGGTACGGTTGCCGAAAATAACTTGGGCCGGCGCCTAACAACAAAAAGGTGTTTGCAGTTTTCGTCGAATGCTTGACTGCGGAACGTACAATGAATGCGCAAACGACCATAATAATACAAGCGATGACGATACCGGCGACGACGAGATAAGGAACGAAATACTCATAACTTTGTTCGACCCAACCCGCAAGTTCATTTTCATAAATCGCTTCATCTACTGCCGGTAAATCACTCGCAAACTTTTGCAAATCATGCATCTTCGACAAGCTATTTGGCGATTTCGGTAGTGTTACGATGTAAGACGGCGGGAGTGGGTTTTCACCCAACAAATCGAGTAAATCGGAACCGAATTCCTGAATGAACCGCTCCCGTGCCTCACCCGCCGAGATATATTGGAAGCTGGTTCCTGAAGGCGATTGTTTTTTTATCGCCAACAAAACGGAATCACGTTCGGCGCTGTTCGTCGTCGGTTGTAAATACACTTCCAATTGAAATTGCCGCAAAACATTATCTTTCAAAGTCGAGGCGATTTGTAATAATGCGACCGTCATCACCAAAGTCATCGACATCAGAAACATTGCAAGTGAAAACCAAAGGAAGCGCGAGCGCGTCCTTCGCCAAGCGAACACCATTTCAGCAAACCGGCTCATGGACGCAATCCCGTCCACATCGTCGGTCGCTGTATAACCGGTGGTTCGATGGTTTGAATATCTTCCGTCAACCGTCTTTCGGTCATCCGCATTCGATGCGCCGGTAAGTCCCGAAAAGGTACGGTATCGGATGTAGCGATTATTATCGTGACTCCTTGCTTTTGCTCTTCGATGATAGCGTCTAATAAAATGTCTTTTGATTCTTCATCGAGACCGTGCGTCGGGTCGTCCATTAGCAATAACGCCGGCTCGTTCGTCAATGCCCGCGCTAAACAAGTTCGGATTATTTCTCCGGTACTCAGCCCTTTACCGCGATGCCCGGCGCGACCCGTCAAACCAACTGTCGATAAGGCATCAAGGGCTTTGTGCTTAATTGCTTTTTTACTCTGTTCGCCTTTGATGAAGAGCGGTAGTGCGACATTTTCGAGCAGTGAGCGATCGGAAAGTAATCCGATTTCTTTCGACACAATTCCTAATTGACGGCGATAGACCAACAACTCGCGTTTCGATAAATCATATAACGAGGTACCGGACACAACTATTCTGCCGGAATCGGGACGCTCGGTGCCGGTGAGTAAACGGAGAAAGGTCGTTTTCCCTGCATTATCCGGCCCATCAAGGAGAATAATCTCCCCTTTATCGATTTGGCAGTCGATTTCACGAACACCGCCGTTCGATTTATACACTTTCGTTACGTGTAGAAAATCGATCATTTCGCTTCCGCGATTGTAACACCGGAAGAAGAACCAATCCGGTTTGCCCCGGCGGCAACCATGATAAGTGCAGTTCGTAAATCGCGAATGCCGCCCGACGCTTTCACACCGATGGTATCACCGACGACTTCGCGCATAATTTTTACCGCTTGTGCGGTCGCGCCACCGGTGGGATGAAATCCGGTTGAGGTTTTAATGAATGCAGCTCCCGCCCGTTGTGCTAATTCGCTTCCGTGGCGTAACTCCGCTTCGGTCAAAGCCGATGATTCCAAAATGACTTTTACCGATACTTTGTCGCGCGCAGTAGAAATCACCGCATATAAATCCTCAACAACCGCTTCCCATTCGCCGCTTTTCGCCGCACCGATATTCCAAACCATGTCGAGCTCGGCAGCGCCTGCTTCGATTGCGAGTTCCGCTTCCCGTTGTTTTGCCAACGGTGAGTGAATACCGCTGGGAAAACCGATAACGCTGCAAACGATTCTGTCTGTTCCCGAAAGCTCTGCCGCAACGACCGGTACCCAATACGGGTGCACGCAGACCGAAGCAAACAGGTATTTTTTCGCCTCACTGCAAATTTTACGAATATCGGTAATCGTCGCTTCCGGTTTAAGAATTGTATGGTCGATAAGCGGCAATAAAAGTTGTGTCGCCCTCTGGACATCGGATTGCAGACTCGGCTTGGTCCAGTCCGATTCGGGTAACAGCTTTTTCGCGAGGTCAGTTAATTCTAACGGCGGTAACGTCGTACTCATTTTTTATCCGATTTCTTTTCCGGGTATGCGGTTGAGTAATTCTTGCTCGCGGTACTATC
>CAZPUW010000409.1:0-3132 GCA_964589795.1 uncultured bacterium | reverse complement strand
AATTGTTTGTATTCAAATAAGAACGATGCGTCGTTTGTCGGTGTCGAATGATATTGCTCATCGAGGAAAATTACCTCGAATTCATTCAGTGGATGGGTCGGATTTACTAACGATTCGCGCCAGCTCACAATGAAGCGATGATTTGTCGAGTCGAATTTGACGAATGTTCCCTGTGTCGAATCGAACATCATCAGATTATTCCAAAACGGTGCAATCATATTCGGTGGACAGTCGATAGGGGGAAATCGCCGTCCTAATGGACTGGTGTATGCGTGGTGGTCACCAAAGGAGACCCAGCCGTTTTCACATATAGTGAGGGTATCGTAGGAAACGCCATAATATTGAATCGGGAACGGCAAGGGGATTGCTTTGGAACTATCGAAAAACGCAACTGCTGAGAAGACCTTCGTACCGGTGCCGCCAAAAGCGGGATTGATTTCTACCCATTGGTACGCCGGAGTCGATGGGAAGCCTAAATCACCATCCTCATACGCCATGTAACCATAAGTTTCCGGCCCGGATGGTGAATCGGGGAAACGCTGACCAACGGGAATGGTGAAGTCGATGGTATCGTCACAGATTAAACGCATTGATGCGACCATACCATCGAAAGCAAACTCGGAAGCTTGTATCATGAAACACGAAGTATCGTATTCGGATAATAACTCGTGAGATTCAAAGGGAGGATATGTTGATTGATTCTGTACAACAGAGACACCCGGCGTTAACGAAACTAATCTGGCGGGAGTCAATTCGACACGACGCCCAGAATTTGTATTCCTGAGATAGATGAAGGTATGCACCGTATTACCCGGTTCGAGTTGTGTGAGTGTTCCGTTCAAACTAGTCAATTCATAATGGTCGTAACTAAGATGAGATGTGTGGATAACAAGCGGTACAAGAATCGTATCAAGGGGGATGTTATACGTCGAGATTGACATCCGTAACAAAATCGTTTCGTTGTCAGTGAACGGACCAGAATTTGTTTGAACGGTAATCGTGTCACGGGAATAGGTGTATTGACCACTTCGACAAGTGTCCCAGTGAACAGTGGGAGGAGTAAACGTTATACGGCTGTCGTTGGAAAATAGAGTCGAAGTAATGTTGTTGTACACGCTCTGAGTAGGAAAAATATTGACTGTACACTGTAATGTTTCGTTGTGATCGAATAAAGTATCACCGTTACCGATTACCTCGTTCACAACGTGGAAACCGGTGCTGTAAGTTTGATTCGAGTTGTACCATACGGTCAGGGTATCGATACGGGGAATGATGTTCACACCGGATTCACCTCTGGTGACGCAAACAGTCATGTAGCCGGATGAACGGTTAGGGGTGTAAAGCACAGCGTGTCCGTTGGCATCGGTTTCGACAACGGAGAATGTCTCGATACCGCCACTTAGATCGGGTTTGTAAGCGGTGACCTGTGCTTTCGCGACGGGTTGACCATCCTGCATCACCGTAACGGGGAGGTAAAATTGTCCTACATAAATCGGTGAAGGGAGCGGGTGCTCATATTGGATAGCGTGGGGGACGCCGGTCCAAATATTTACGGCACAATCACCCATCATGTTGTATTGGGAAATGTATTGATATGGGTCTAAGTCAGTAGATGTTCGGAAATATTGCCAGAATTTTAGAATTCCCGATAGATACATGGCACCGGGTTGACGAGCATAAAACTCACCGAATGATTGGAAGAAACCTGAGGCAATTATCATATCGCAATCGACATAATTACCTACAGTAGATTTGCCAACCGCGGCAATCGCTCCTTTGGGTTGCGTGGGCGTACCCAACTCTGTAAGCGCTTCCGCCACTGAACCACTTTGACTTCCCCAACCGTTTGCCTCACCGGTTAACATTGCTACAAATGGTTTATTTACGTTTGTAATCCCACTAACTGAAACAGGCGTTAATTCTCCCACCCAAAAACCCAAGCACGCAAAAAATATCGCACCGTTGCCGATACGCTGATTCAACAAACTCACATTCGCGGCACCATTGAATTCGTCGTGAAGGTTGTTTTGAATTCCACCCCGGCTTAGCATTTCCATGACATATTGAGAAGTACTGGTGGTAAGAGGGACTGAATTCATTCCCAAAGTGGTGTACGTCCAACTCTTATCCAACCACGCAGAATCGCTGACGACCGGATTTTTTTCGTAATTGAGACTTCGAAAGATATGTGTAGCCAAGGATTGATTTGTAGATGAAGGAAAGCGGCTAACGGCAATATCAGGTAAGCTGTCACCGTTCATACACATATAACCGTAATCGGAACGATTCTCGTTAATCGTTGAAAACGCTGGTATTGCCGGGGTGTTACCGGCAAGAATGACATACTCCAATGGCGGGTTGTTTTGGAGATATGCAGTATGGATGAGATTATAAATATCACCCGGTTGCGGATTACCGTTTGTTACCGATACAACGTGAGTCAATCGACCGCTTATTGTCCGCCAAGCGGCAAGACTATCCGCTAACGATATAGAAGTGGGATCATTTGGTGAGATGATTAAAATGGAACCGGGTGGTACTTCATCGCACTCATCGATTAAATCCTGCGTGCCGACGATATCGCGATAAATAGATGCAAAACTGGGAACCGGATGATGCCGTCCGGTTAATTCGAATAGACCAACACCACTGGTCGATGTGATTTCTACTTCGAGTTCGGAATAGACACGAAGTGTATGGGTTACCGGATTGTATTGAACCGGTGAGAGAGTAAGCACGACGACACGGGCATCGCATACAGTTTGTGGTGTGGTTGTGGATGCGAAAGAAGCAGGATAGAATGCATTCTGTTGGTAGACCGAGTTGTCAATCGTAAATGGAAGATTGTCACTATTTGAGTTTGATAGAAGACGCGACTGTTGAGGGATAATGTTTACATCGATACAGTCTTCATATTTCACATTTAGAATTTTTACTTCGATGTTACCTCGATCAGGAACACGAACGAGTTTATGGATAGAAGGGAGCGCGGGGGCACCGGATGGAACGGTTACGATTTCATTATCGAGTGATAAAGTCGTCCATACTTTTCCATCGAGCGTTTTATACTGTTGGTTGAGTACGGGATTTTGGAGAAGAATATGGATGGTGCCGTTTGGTAATCGTTCGGTG
>CAZPUW010000408.1:0-3145 GCA_964589795.1 uncultured bacterium | reverse complement strand
CGCATGTTGTTCCGGACCGTACTTAGTCGAGCCGCGAAACATCATATGTTCGAATAGATGGCTGATACCGGTTGTTCCGGGATGCTCGTTACGGCTGCCCGTTTTTGTCCAGAATTGCACCGTAACCACCGGAGCATGGTGATCTTCCAACAGAAGCAACGTCAAGCCGTTGGAGAGTACGATTCGCTCAACGCGTTTCAATAAAGAAGAAAGTGCATTGTTGGAACCGGATTTAGGCGCATGCGCGAGTTTCGATGCGGTTAATTCGTTCATAATAAATTTCGTCCGATTTGAGATGAAGTACCACGATGATGGATGCAGTTGAACTTCATTGAATTTCTCGTGAATTAATCATTTGCGGATATTATTAACAATTTACTTATTTATGTATTTCAAAACAAGAAATCGCTTAACTTCTTCATTACCGCAAAGGCATTTTTGTAAGCTATTTCAATTTGTTTGACGTAGCGTAAGTTCCATATATACCGCTCCCTCGATGGGATTGGGACGGTATGGTGCTATTCTCACAAACCCCATTTCTTCGTATAATTTAATTGCAACATTCATTGTGTTGATTGTGTCTAATCTCATCGATTGGTAATCTATCAAGGTTGCCTCAGTGACAATTTTCTCCGCGAGTAACCGCCCCAATCCAAGCCCCCGGAATTTTGGGCGAACATACAACCGCTTCATCTCGCAAACCCCATCTGCGAAATGGTGCAATGCGACACACCCTGCGAGTTTCCCATTGGCACGTGCAAGTAGCAATCGTCCACTCGGTGAAGAATATTCTCCGGGAAGACGCTTTAGCTCTTCATCAAAATTTTGAAAGCAGAGATTGAAATGAAGGGACTCCGCATACTCAAGGAATAATCTACGCGCTGAAGCGACATCTCTTGCCGTTTCTACCGGACGTAATTCGAGTTTGATTTTGGAAGTAAGTTTCATTCGATGAAGATAGGATACCGTCCGCGAAAATAATTGTTCTCAACTGACTTGATAGTCAGCAAGATGTTCCACAACCCTTTTTGCAAGGGTGGCTGCATTTCTAATTTATATCCTAAACTATCCGGAGTTAAAGTTTTTTCCGGTCGATCCAGTAAAGCGGAAGATGGTCGATAAGCGCCTGCTGTAACATGTAAACCGGGTATTACCTGCTTAGTTGTATCGTAAACAAATACTCTCAACATCAGCTGTCCGTTTTCTGTTATTACTTCAACTTTTGGAACCCAACCACTTTCCCGGTTTGATTGGCTTTGTTTTTTTACCGAATCGATACTACCCGCAGTGTAGTAATGCAGTTCGACCAATTCAGGGCGGTTAACTTCTGCCAGCCAGATCAAACCGAACATCATCAATACATTCGCGCCAAGTACGCAGACCAATATGTAAAAACCCCGTGCCGGTTTTTTATTTGCGCTTGCTTGGTCTTCTGACAACGTTATTTCTCCGGTCCGAGAAATTCGGCTTTTTGTACCGCCAACTCTTTTCCGTCTTCCAAAATATGAAAATGCACTATCGTTGATTCATTCTGTAGCATGGACGCTGGAATGATTCCATATACGTTCACCCGCAATTCCGAGCCGGAGGCAACTGAAAGCGGTGTACCGCTTATGCGCCATTCTGCGCCGGTAATGCCTTCAGGTTGAATTTCCACTCGATGCGGGACGGAACTGCGATTTTGCAGAACTAAAACAAACGAATTGCGTATCTTCCCATCATCCTGTTTAATATAAGGCATCCCTGGAGGACGGAGTATTTCCGATTGAATATCTGCCCGCGAACTCAATTGTTTTATTGACAAAGCGAACATCCCTGCAAACAACACCAAGTAAATAATCGTCCGCGGTCGAATTATTTTCTTCCGTTTTTCCCCTTCTAATGCTGCAGTTGAATCATAACGGATAAGCCCTTTCGGTCTTCCGATTTTAACCATTACTTCGTCGCATGCGTCCATGCAAGCTGTGCAATTTACACATTCAAGTTGCAGTCCGTTGCGGATATCGATTCCCGTCGGGCAAACTTGTATGCAGCGATGGCAGTCGATACAATCGCCAAACGTACGCTCTTCATTGTGTTTGAGTTTATCCCGTGGTTCACCCCGCACGGTATCATACCCTACGACGATGCTGTGTCGGTCGAGTAAAACCGATTGTAATCGGGCGTATGGACACAATACTGTACAAGCTAATTCGCGAAAGAAACCCCCGACGAAATACATGAAGCAAGTCAGGATTAGAAACACCACAAATCCAATCGGATGCGCTGAAGATGGGGAGAATATCAATGCGAAAGCGTCATCACGACCGATAAAGTAAGCACTAAAACAAAGCGCGAATCCCGCCGACATCACAATAAAAATAATGTGTTTCGTACTCTTGACGGTATAATAATCACTGGGTGTTTCACCTTTTGCGTGAGCGCCATCCCGCTTCATTTGCTGGCGAAAATCACCTTCCACCAACCGCTCAACTTTACGGTACACCGATTCCATAAACACCGTTTGCGGACACGCCCAACCGCACCAAATGCGCCCGAACATTGCGCTAAAAAGAAACAACGCTAATGCCGCGATAAGCAATAGTAAAGCGAGAAGGAAAAAATCCTGTGGGATGAATGTAGCGCCGAAAATGGTAAATTGACGGCCCGGTATATCGAGTAGAACGATTTGTTTCCCACCGATTACAACCCATGGCCCACCAAGAAAAACCAATAACAAAAAGTATGCTACCGTTTCGCGGTACTTTGTCCACGTACCACCAACACGGTCAGGATATTGTCGTCGTCGTTTGCCGCTGGATGAGAGTGGATTGGGGAGTGAGGTATGAAATGATACCGGTTCGCCGGTTATCTCAGACATGGTGTGGCCTTTAACTAAAGCGGTAGTGCATGCTTCCGGCAGGCACTCAATTTGTTTATTGTTTTGTCCCTTTTAGTTTTTTCTGTTTGACTGTTTTCGGAAGCTTCGTACCCTTCTTCGTTTTTTCGAGTTCCACTTTCTTTTCAGTGGTAATAGTTGTCGCGGCAAGCGAAGTGGCTGGCATTCCCGTCATAAGTGCTACTATTTCGTCCTTCTTGTATTCTTTTCCTTCGGAGGCTTTACCAGGAACCGTTAGTGGTACATCTTTCAAAGTCATCACGTATG
>CAZPUW010000407.1:0-3147 GCA_964589795.1 uncultured bacterium | reverse complement strand
CCAACGTAACTGCCGGTACAACGGTGAATAGTACGGTATATGTGAAGAACTCCGGTACGGATATTCTTCATGTCTCCAGCATTACAGCTTCTACAGTGACACCAGCGCCAACAACGATGACCTTGGCGGTTGGTGATTCTTCACCGGTGACGGTTACCTGGTCGCCTACAACAACCATGACGTTGGCGGATAATCTCGTTATCAACTCGGATGCTGTGAATAATACTGCACTTCAGGTACCGGTTACCGGAAATTCATCGGCGGCAACGATAAACAACACCACGTTTTCACCTCCGGCGGGTCAACCGGGGACATCATTTACATTCAATGCCGATTTTTCCTCGCAAATTGGTGGCATCACGGTAGATTCTGTCAAAGCATTCGTAACTCAAAACTATATCACTACCTCCTATCTGCTGGGAGCTACTGGAGGCAGTATTCCCGGAACGATTCACTATAGCGGAAATGTAGTTTTGAACGCGGTTGGGGTAACGACGTTTACGGATAGTGCGTACTATCAGAATTCCGGTGCTTATGTAGAAGGTTCTGCAAGCATACCGGGACCGAATGTACTACCCGGTGATATTGGTGGACCCGATGGATTTGGTTACCGTTACAAAACCAGTTTGGCAACCGGTGGCCCGGCTTACAATTGGGTCGATATTTCCTCCACAGGAACAGCGGTAACCACTTGGACAGGTTCCACTGACGACGGTTATGCCGCAATTCCGCTGGGAACTTTTAGTTTCCCATTCTATGGATCGACTGTAGATGCAACCGCCGGTTTATGCGTTTCGACGAACGGTAACATTCAGGTGGGTACAACAGTACTTACGGCATTTACGGGAGAACTTCTACCAACTACTACGTTGAATGCTGGCGCGATGTGTTGCTTCTGGAATGATATGCAAGTAATTGCACCTCAATTCGTAAAATATCAGGATATGGGTGACGGTAGATTTGTCATTCAATATAGTTTCAGTCACCTGAGTGATGATGTAAACCCGATAAGTGCTGAAGTCATCATTTACAACGCGGGGAATATCCTGTTCCAATACCAGACAGTGAACGCTTCGGGTAACGAGCCATCTATCGGTATTCAAGGAGCGACGAGCGGTACGAATTTCCTCCAGTGGGGTACTGTTGGTTCGTTACCACCGGGAAATTTTGCCATCATGTTCTCGAATGGTGTACCCGATATCGGACTCAGTTCTTCTACGGTTAATTATGGTACAGTTCAGGTGGGTATTCCTTCCGCTTCGACAGTGTATGTCCACAGTACCGGATCGCTACCGCTCAACGTTACAAACGTTTCAACACCGACGAATGTTGTACCGAGTTTTGTGACTGCGACGATTAATGCCGGTGATTCACTGGCGTTGACTATGACTTGGACACCAACTGCGGAAGGAGCAATGAGTGATAATGTTGTTGTTACTTCAAACTCTACCGCGAATCCGACGATAAATATTGCAGTATCAGGTACCGCGTATATACAACCGGGAACTCCCAACATCTCTATAGCTTATGATCTAGTCGCGCATAGTTCCACGGTATCCTGGACACAACCGGCAGGCACGATTGACGGTTATTATGTGTACCGAATGAACACAACCGGACTATTCGTTCCATCTGCACCAAGGTTGGTCGCAACGGTCAGTGGTGCGACGAATACTTCGTACATCGATGCGGGTGTGACCGGGCAGGAGTATTATGTCGTAACGGCATTTTACGCCGGAGCATCTTCTTCCGATTCACAAAATTCGATGTTATCGCGAAGAACGACTAAACCGGCAATTTCCAATACTGCCGTAACCGTGAGCCGGACTACTAATGTTAAAGCAAATCAAGGTGAAAAGGATACTTCGGTGAAACCTGGGCATCTTTCCAAGTAATCGAAGTAAAGAAAAACCCCTCAGCGAATGCTGAGGGGTTTTTTGTTTCTAAGGAACTACTTACATCCGTTCTACTCTGACAAGTGATGAGTCGAGTTCTGCCACAGTTATTCGATTTTCAAGCCAGTCGAGCGCACTATCACGATTATGGCAAACTTTCAAATTGAATTCCGGGTTCGAATAAAATTTCTCGTTAAATCTTACCTCGTTGCTCTTTGTGTATTGTATAGGAAGTACCAGCGCCTGACGGATGGATTTTTGCCAAAAATGAATTGCATACGTCGAGATAAGATCGTTCACATCCTGAAGTGAGTCGTCGCGAAGCAAGGAACAATTCACGATGAATGACTTGATATTACTTGTCGATATTAGGATACGCGCCGTTGAATGGGCGCGATGCAATTCTAACGGTTTAATCACCCCTGAAAATACAATCTCAATAAGATTCTGATGTTCTACCGACTTGACATTCCATGCCATTGTGACTCCCATCATTGAAAAAAACTGGATAGGCATCGAATGAACGCCCCCAAAGAATTCGAAAAATTTAAAGCAGAAGGTAAATATAACCAAATTTACAAATATTACCAATTTAGATTCTATGGTAAGTCGTCACAACCCCTGTATTCACAAATCATTAACAACCAGAATACTGGTATTTTGTCTGTTAAAATTACATAGAAAACACATCTTATTTGGTATCAGGTGTGTTATTTGTGATATCTATATCACAAATTTCATCACACAATAAAAATGTTATATCCAATTTCGTATCATCTTGTGAGCTGGGTTGTCATTATTTTATCGTTGGTTACAAAATTACCTCACAAGATATAGTATCATTTGTGACGGGATGTCTCATTTGTGAATAATTATACTTATTTTTTTCTGCTTTGAACGGAGATACGTTTACTCTTTTGGCTTGTTCGGTTATGTTATACCAAGAACCGATATGTCTTTAAAAATCGTAAGGGGGGAACCATGGCGAATGTTGCCGCTATCTTGAAGGACAAGGGAACCGCAGTCATTACAACTTCGAGTGGGACATCTTTGTTGAATGCCGTTCGCCTAATGATTGAGAAAAAAGTTGGCGCATTGTTAGTGATGAATAAAGAAGACATTTCAGGTATGTTTACCGAACGGGATTTTTTACGGGCATCGATGCGTACCGACAAATCGTTGGTCGAGCTTACCGTTGCAGAATTTATGACCGCCGAATTGGTTATCGTTACTCCTGAAATGGATATCAACG
>CAZPUW010000406.1:0-3148 GCA_964589795.1 uncultured bacterium | reverse complement strand
AAAATCCATACCACCCAACACTACGACTCGGGCGGGGTCGACGAGGCTCGAACTCGCAACCTTCGGCGTGACAGGCCGACGCTCTAACCAATTGAACTACGACCCCAAATCGTTACTCTACCATTTGTGCAGAGCACAGCAAGTATACTAAAAAAATAAGTTTGAGACAAATCTGGTGGGCGATGCCGGGCTCGAACCAGCGACCCCCTGCGTGTAAAGCAGGTGCTCTAGCCAACTGAGCTAATCGCCCATTTGCTTAAGAATAAGCGTGATGAAGATAATGTCTTTGTTTCCTTCGCGCAAACACACCGTTTTTAGCCGCTGACACTGGCTTGAGTAACTTGAATAAATAAATTTTACCGCAGTTTATCGATATAAATTACTCGTGCAACCAACTACTCACTTTATGTATCCTCCGATTGGTAAACCAGAATCAAATTCGCGCACTTACAATCCAAATCACACTTAACATGAGTTCCGGGTCACTCGGTTCGAGACAGGAACAGACAAAATCGGCGAATTGGTCAAATTTACAGAAATATTTCCCGATGACAGTTTCTAAATAATTAATTATAAATCGATTATAGAGATATCAATCAATTTTTAAACAGTTTGATTGTCTGTTTAAGTCCTTCATTTATTTTTAAAATTTGCCTCTCAACCCTTGTTTTTCTTCTCATTTACAATTTTATTACTCGAGTAAGTTAAATGTCTTCCCCAGAGGAGTTCGTATGTTCCGTTCACTGCGACTTCCGATTTTGCTCTTTGCCACGCTCGCGCTTGCAACACAGATTTTCGCTTCTCAATATGGCAAGTTAACCGGAAGAATCATCGATAAGTCCACCCGGGAAGGGATTCCGGGTATCACGGTCTTAATCACCGGTACGAAAATCGGAACCAAATCCGATGTCGATGGCAATTACTCAATACTCTCACTTCCTGTCGGAACGTATAGTATACGTTTTAGCGGAATCGGTTATAACATTTTAACCGTAAATTCCGTTGCGATACATTCCGATCTCACTACCAACCTCGACGCGCAATTATCACCGGAAGCAGTCAATGCCGAAGAAGTTATCGTTACGGCTGTTCGCCCGATGCTACAAAAAGACCTTACTGCGTCCCGTGAAATAAAAAGCTCCGACGAAATCAAAGCGATGCCGGTGAATAACATAAAAGATGTTATTCATCTCACCGCTGGTGTTTCCGGCGAGAACTTTCGTGGTGGCCGAGCCGGTGAAGTTTCGTATGTCGTCGATGGGGTAAATTTCGTCGACCCGATGACGGGAAATTCTCAAGGTGACATTCCACCCTCCGCTATCGAAGAACTATCGGTTACTACCGGCGGTTTTTCCGCAGAGTACGGCAACGCACAATCCGGATTGGTTCAGGAAGAAATCAAAGAGGGCGGACCTAAGTTCTCGAGTTTCGTCGATTATAAAATCAGCCAATTCAATATGACGAAATACAATGCGGATCGAGGGCTAAAAAATCCTACCGTTTCATTCGAAGGTCCTGTACCCACATGGCGATCATTTCCCGGTAGTTTGAGTTTCTTTCTTGCTTACGAGCACTTCAGCGAGAATAGCCACTTTGGTGGTGACGATTCGACGATGAACAGTTTTACCGGTAAGCTTACATATAATATTACACCTTCACACAAACTTGCGTTTACGACTGTATACAGCGATAACCAATGGCGTAACTACGACCATCTTTGGTCACGCGCTACAAATGAGGACAACACTTACATTCCGGTAACCGGAAAACCATCGCCGTTCGATTCTTGGTACCACAATGGACGTTTGGATACGGAAGACCGAAATCACAACGGTGTTCTCGATCCCGGTGAAGATTTGAATGGTGACGGTATCATTCAATCCGAGGATTTAAACCATAACGGCGGCCTCGATATTCTTCCGATGTACACCCACTTACCGGAAGAAAATAGAATAACCCGAAGTTTTTCGTTGGATTGGACACACGAATTAACCAAAGAAACTTATTATACAGTTCGGCTCTCACGATGGGAAACTTCCCTTCGATGGAATGTCAATGAGAATATCAACGAAGATGCGAATGGAAATGGTATCTTTGAGAATGAGCAATGGTACTCCATCGGCCATGAACCCGATAGTTTACGGTATGTACCGGAACAATTCCGCCATGTCGATAATCCTGCCAACCCAACCCGTGAATGGTTCGACACCAATCATAATGGAGTTCAGGATCACGAAGACTTAAACGGAAACGGCGTTTGGGATTGGAAAGTATATGGTCCGAACACTGACTTGTTCGCCGATGCAAACGATGATGGCTATATCGATGCGTCACAGCACGGCCCCCAAATCCAATGGATGAGGTGGCAAGACATACCGTTCAATAACACAAAAGACCCGGTTGGGTTTTTCGATTACGGAAATGGATTGACGTATGACCGTTCGCGATGGCATCAGGATGATCGCATCACAACAACATTAAAAGGTGTGATCACTTCTCAAGTCCATCCGATGCATCAAGTGAAATCTGGTTTCGAAGTTTCCGATTACCGGATTCATCAGTTTGATATCGACCTCGCTTCCGGTGGTGACGTATATAAGGAAGCGTTCGACGTTTCACCACGCTCTTACGGTTTATTCGCCGAAGATAAAATTGAATCGGAAGGAATGATTGTAAACGCCGGGTTCAGATTCGATTGGTTCGACGCCAACTTCGCAAATTATCCCGCCGACTTGAGCAATCCCGTAATCAATCCGACTATCGGAGACACAATTCGAAATCCGGTTCGGGTAAAACTGAAAAATTATTTCAGTCCGCGATTGGGAATCAGTTTCCCATTCACCAGCAAAGATTTATTGCATTTCAACTACGGTAGGTTCTTCCAGAACCCCCGTATGGCGCTTTTGTTCCGTAACCTTAGCTTTGATTTCTCCGGTGCTTTCCCACTCATAGGTAACGCAAACCTCTCACCGGAACGAACCACCAGTTACGAAATTGGTGTCAAACACCTGATTACGAACGATATGTCAGTCGATATCACCGGGTTCTATAAAGACATAACCGGACTGGTCGATACCAAACAAGTCTATTACACAGCGACGAACTGGTATGGCCTTTACGTCAATACAGATTACGGCAATGTCCGCGG
>CAZPUW010000405.1:0-3151 GCA_964589795.1 uncultured bacterium | reverse complement strand
TGGTTCCACGATTGTTTTTGCGGCAATTGCCTTGCGAATTTGCGTGGTAACGTTCCGCAAAGAATCGGTGCTCTTCAGAGTATAGTTTGAACTAAAACAAAATATCCGGTCACTCCTCGCGACCGGTTATTTTTGTATAAGACGATTATTTTACAAGGTGGAGTTCCTTCGTCTCTTCTTCACCGTTAGTTTTCAAACGGTAGAAGTAGGTACCCGAAGCTAAATCGTGTGCGTCCAACATTACTTCATGTTGACCGGTTTGAGCTTCTCCACTCACCATTTCCCGAACCATTCTCCCGTCCCTATCGAATAAACTCAGACTTACAAATCCCGGTTGTGTAAGCGAATATCGAATAACTGTCGTTGCATTGAACGGATCGGGATAATTTTGCGAGAGCGCGAATGTAGTGACAAGCATACCGGTTTCATTACCGACACCGGTGGTATTTGTCGTAGCGAGCCACATCGATGCATTTGTAAATAATACACCGTCGTTGCCGCTTCCTTCGCTCCAACCGTTGTACAAACCGTCATTCGGATCCCCTGTGCCGTCATCTACTGGCGAGCTGTCGCCCGTTGTGACAACTTTACCATTTCCAAATCGCGCGTATGCGACGATTACATTCGAATTAACATGCGAAGAAGTGTTCCAAACTGCCGCCCGCACTGAACTATTCGCCGATGTGCTAATTGTGATTGTACTACCGTCATGGTAAACAAATTCGGAACAATTTCCTGCGGGGCCATGAATAATCGAATCGCTCACTGCTGTATCGACTTCATGCGAATCGGGTGAGACATCGTCATTATTATAAGTTATACCGAATGGATTCGTATGCACCGAATTTGTTTGCATCAAATCGTTCCATATATGCGGTGAATCAATCCCATCGTTATTGCGGTCGGAACCGTTATGGTCGCTTATCATAAACAATGAGCCACCGTTTTGGACAAAATTCAGAATAGCGGTTTTCTCAGTTGCCGTAAATGCAATATTGGGCTCGCAAACGACGAACACATTGTAGTGTGATAAATCCTGTGCATTCGAACTGTTGTTATACGTAATCGAACCATTGTAAGGGAGTGTCTCAACGATTTGATCCCTCTTTACCAATTCCACTGCCCATGCCGATAATGCGCCTGTCCAATATGACTCGGAAGTAGAAGAAGTAATGCCCGAAGCGGCGGGTGTCGGTATCCGTTGCGGGTTGGATTGATTGCCGTTCGAGCCGGTAACCATGAGATGTGTCGAAGAGCTAACGACCAGATTGTGCAGGTCGGCGTCGATTACCCAATCGGCATTACCGGCCATCTCGGCTTTGGTCGCATCGAACAAAAACCGGCTTTGTGTAAAGCCGGTAGTTACGAAACAACAAAATGAAATAATCGCAAGTGTTTTCTTCATTCATATTCCAAAGTTTGCTTATTCACTGCCTGTGTATTCAATCACAGTTTCCGCCGTACCCGGTACGCCGTTGACTCCACGATATAAGAGAAATAACCCATCACGGCGGAACCAATACGTCCCATGCCAAAATGCCGACCATAAACCGGTCGGGTGTACAATAACGCGGATAGCCGGTGTCGTTTTATTCGCGACCGTTATCGTATCGTACGAGTCAAATTCGGCTTTCAATTTTATTACCGACAGGTTATCGGGACGGAACACCCAAAATACCGCTTCTGAATCCGCCGCAAAATGGACAACCCGCCGTCCTAAACTGAATGGTATCGACTGCATCCACGGCAAATTGTCGATATCAATTTTTTCCTGTTTCGGCGAACCTTTGAAGATACCGTCGAACTCGATGTTTTTCTTGACACGTATTGCAGTGAAATCGCTTTTCTTAGTGATGGTCTTATAGTGGATGTACGAAGTCGCATAACTCAAATCGTGCTTAAATACAAAAGTCTCCATTGGGCGATAGACCGTCAGTTGTTGATTCGAGTCCGGGGCGTATTCCCATTGAATACGTACCGTATCTTTCCCTTTCCGCTCTTCAAACCGGTAGCTCCCTTTGGGAAAGAACGTAACTGTTTGTTGAGAGTATGAAGGCGCTGCGGCGAGAAACACGACGATGAAAAACCCGAATGCAACAGTATAGCGTTTGTATTGCTTTGTTTGTGTGGTAGTCATTTGTTATATGTCCCGGCTTGCCGAAAGTGAATTCATGTAGTAAACTACTTAGTACTTATGAACGAACGAAATCCTACCCATCAGCCACCGGTACTCGAACCGGTGCGGGATGATCCCCGTGATCATCGCATTGTTAGCCGCGAACTTGTTTTAAAATGGCCGAAAACCGATTTGCATTGCCATCTTGACGGTTCTGTGCGGGTCGAAACGGTTTGGGACTTAGCCCTCCAACAAGGTATTACGTTACCTTCCGCAAACATTGAAGAACTCCGGAATGCGCTGATGGTCGGCGACCGTGCCCACAACCTCCGGGAGTACCTCGAACCATTCCACATTGTCAATCTAGTCTTGCAGGAAAAAGAAGCGCTCGAACGTGCCGCTTTCGAACTTGCGGAAGATGCATGGAACGAAGGGGTATGGTACATCGAAGTTCGGTTCTCACCAATTTTACATATCCATCACGGTTTGCGTTTAACGGAAATCATGGATGCGGTGCTAACCGGATTGGCGCGTGCCGAGCGGCAATACGGTGTTCGTACCGGCGTGATTGTCTGCGGGATACGTTCGATTGAACCGGAAGTGTCACTACGTCTCGCTGAATTAACCGTTGCCTACAAAAACAAAGGGGTTGTCGCCTTTGATTTAGCCGGTGCTGAAGACAACTACCCGGCGAAAGACCACGTCGATGCATTTCTCCTCATTCGCAAAAATAACATTAACTGTACCGTGCATGCCGGGGAGGCGTGGGGTCCCGACAGTATCAGTCAAGCCCTGCACAATCTCTCGACACATCGTATCGGGCACGGTACCCGCTTGAAAGAAAATGGCGATTTACTCAATTATGTAAATGACCACAGGATACCGTTGGAAATTTGCGTTACTTCGAATGTGCAAACGAAAGTTGTTCCTTCGTATGAACAACATCCGATTCGCTTTTATTACGATTGCGGTTTGCGCGTTACGATTAACACGGACAATCGTACCATCAGCGGTGTCAACATCACGGAAGAGTAT
>CAZPUW010000404.1:0-3153 GCA_964589795.1 uncultured bacterium | reverse complement strand
GGCTGCGACTTCATATTCTTCTTTCGCAATCGCCTCGTTTAACAGAACTTCAAGATGAGTTCGCATCGAATCGCCTTCATCAAGCAACTCGTTTATAGGTGCAAAAGAAAACCCTTGGGAGCGGCGAAGATATTCCGAAACTTCATTCCGGAAAACGAGATAACAATTAGCGCAACCCGTACGATTCTTCGATAACCATTCAGATAACGTGGTACCGCAAGTCGGACAAGAGCGGTCACTATTCATTGCATATTCCAAGTGTATTATACCTTCTTATAGTTACGCAGAAATATAGCATTAAATTGTGCCAGTCCGCACATCTTCCATAATTTTACCACTTCCCAGTCGGATTAACCGACTACATTGACCCGCATATCCCGTGTGATGCGTTGCAAGCATTAGAGTTGCACCTGTTTCCTTCGCAAACTCAAATAACAATTCCACCAAACGTTCGGCATTTTCTCCATCGAGATTTCCGGTGGGTTCATCAGCCAATAACAAAGATGGTCGATTCATAATCGCGCGAATTGCGGCGACCCGTTGCGCTTCACCACCTGATAACACTGTTACTGAACTATCTTTTCTATCCAGTAAACCAACCCTATCCAATAACTTTCGCGCCCGTTTGCTAGCATCCGCTAAATCACCGCCGTTCCAGCGAATCGGCATCAGTAAATTCTCTTCTACGCTGAATTCAGGGAGTAGGTGGTGAAACTGAAATACGAATCCTACTGTTTTACTTCGGAACTGACAACGGTTTCTAACGCTTAACATATCGATCATAGTATCATCGATGGTGATTCGTCCACTGGTCGGCCTATCGAGCGTTCCGATAAGATTTAGTAATGTCGATTTTCCTACTCCGCTCGGCCCGGTCACCGCAATGGTTTCACCATGGTCAATCGACAAATCAAGATCAACCAAAACGGGATGAAGCGCCGCCCCTTCATGAAAAGTTCGGGATAACCTTTCCAATTTAATTTTTGCCATTATCCCATCCCCCGGATAGCAGCGACCGGATCGAGCTTCGATGCACGTCGCGCAGGGTACCATGCTGCTAATAGCGAAAGGACGATAGCAATGACACCGACAAACAAAAAGTCGGTCCATTCCATTTTTATCGGCATACGGTCAAGAAAATAGACATCCCCCGGCAATTTGAAGAAACCAAGTGTCTGTTGTAGCCAACAGAACAGAAAGCCGATAAATGAACCGATAATCGAACCGGATGCACCAATCAACAACCCTTCCCAGAGGAAAATCTTCGCGATACCCCCTTCATCCGCTCCCATCGCTTTCAGGATTCCGATGTCGCGCCCTTTTTCCAGTACCAACATGACCAAACTGCTAATAATGTTGACAACTGCGACTAAGATGATAAGCGAGAGAATGGTAAACGTTGCCCACTTTTCTATTTGTATCCATGCAAACAATGTCCGGTTTTGTTCATACCATGTAAGTGTATACAGCGGAAACGTCAGTTTCGATTTCATCACCTTCGCAATGGCTTCCGCTAAGTCATACTGGTCTAACCGTACCTCCAATCCGGTAACTGCACCATCGGTCAATCCCGCTAAAGTTGATGCCTCCGGTAGATTGATAAATCCTATCGAATTATCGTATTCAAAGAATCCAGTGCTAAAAATCCCACGGACAGCAAACCGCTTCATCTGCGGCATCCAACCTATCGTTCCACCTGTTGTCAGCAGTGTGACAGTGTCTCCTACCGCGCTGCCGAGACGCTCGGCGAGGTAGTTACCAAGTAGTATCCCCCCGATACCCCCTTCTTCTCTCTTGACCGATAGCGAGCCCTGAATGATTTGTTTCGGTAAGTCACTTACTGAAGCTTCGGTTTGTTCGTCGATACCCCGGAGTTCTACCCCTTCGGTCATCTTCTCGTAACGTAACAACCCTCGGACATGAACGTAGGGTGAAGCCCCTGTTACATGGGGGATGCGAAGAACCATGTGCCGGATGCTGTCCGCATTGGTGATGCCGTTGCTATGGAAACTCTGTATCCTGATATGTGCGTCCGCACCGACGATCCGTTGCCGTACCTCTGATTCAAATCCGTTCATCACTGAAAGGGTGATCGTAAGTGCTGAGACCCCTACAGTAACACCCAATGCCGCCATTACGGTCATAACAGAGATAAATCGGGTTTGTTTTCTGCTTCGAAGATAGCGAAATGCAATGTAGAGCGGTGGATGGTTTCTTAGCATGCGAACGGAGTTATCCGAGCGGTTGTTCGTCTGGTTCAATGCGGTCAAATTGCATTATCGTGATGAACCCGTCGGCGAGTTTTTCAGTGGAAACGGTACGGCAAAAATGGCGGAGAATCAAAAACCCGCGGCCATGGTCACGCATCAGGTTTTCCGGTGCAGTGGGATCTGGCAATAAATTTGGGTCAAAACCATGTCCGGTGTCTTTTACTGTAATCGTTAAATAATTATCATGAGGTACGATACTGATTTCTACCGGCAGCGATGGATCGCCCCGGTTTCCATGATGAATAGAGTTATTAGCCGCTTCGGTGACGACTAAACCGAGCATGCTACATCGGTGCTCGTCCAACCCGGCGGCTTTACCTGCCCTTTCGGCAAATTCTTCAATCTCCGGCAATCGTTCCGGGTCGGAAGGAATTTTCAGTGCAAGCAACTCACCCATCGTGTTCCTCTTGTTGATACACTACCGACAATAACGTCATATCATCGCCAAAAGCGTTACCATTCAGATGCTCCGCTGCGATGGTCTTTACATGTTGGATGACTTGATCAGCAGTTGGGTTGCGGAGAGAACCGACCGATTCCAACAAACGTGTGATCCCGAACATATTACCTGAAATCGACTCCGCTTCAGTTACGCCGTCTGTGAACAACAATAAGTGGTCGCCCGGTTCAAACTTAACGATTGTTTCTTCCCACGTCTGATCGTTGAACATGCCAATTGGAACGCCTCCGCGGTCTAATTGTTCAATCTTGCCATCTTTCCGGTACAGCAACCCGGGATTGTGCCCAGCGTTCGTATAGGTTAGAATGTTTTTCTCGTAATCAATAACGCCGTAGAAGAGGGTGACATATTCTGTCGGGCCGGATGTCGAGTATAAAAATTGATTAACATGGTCGATGATTTGGCTGATTGAGTAAACCGTTC
>CAZPUW010000403.1:0-3157 GCA_964589795.1 uncultured bacterium | reverse complement strand
GCCGAACAAAACAACCTCTTGAAAAAACTTTCGAAAACCGAAATACCGCTCGCTATCCCCATCGTATGGGATAATGCCAAACCCTATGCCAGCGCCTCCAGCGCGCTATTCGTTTGTCCCCGTGGCATGACCATCGGCGCGGCAATTGCATGGAAAGCAAATAAGAAAATTGTAGTGGATGGCAAAGAATACACGGACTTGGTAAAACTTTTATCCGATGTCCACAATATTCCCGTTACCGACTCGACCGATAATTTTCCCGTCCGGGAATGGTTGCCGCAGATGGCGGAAGTCGGTGTCTCGCGCGGTGAGTGGGATTCTTCGGTACGCGATGAACTCGTCGAGTATGCAAAGGGATGGAAGCCGCAATTATTGACCACGATTCATGGCGATATGACCGGTCAAAATGTCTGGGTCGATAGCACCTTCAGTGTCTCGGCGATCGTGAATTGGGAGCGGATGGGGACGAGTGACCCTGCGATTGATTGGGGATATCTCCTTGCCGATGCCACAGTCATTCAACCCTTTGAGATGCGTGAGCGATATGGAACCGGGCTCCCCGATAATTTCGCCGCCACCGAAATTGGTAAAGCGATTGTCCACACTTTCCGTAAAGATACTGGTGAGTTAATGGATCCTCAGTTCGTAAAAAATCTTCGTGCTGCATTCGCCTTGCGTGTGATTCAGACCTATCTCTACCAGCATCAGGACCCGCTGTTGCAACTCGGAATGAAACGCATCCACAGTTACATCACTGCGATGCCGAACTTTGATCCCATCAGTGAAATGATAAAGTAATTTTTTTCCTTTTTAATCTTTCCGTAGGATAGGATTTATCCTGTCCCCGTTTTCATCTTTCGTAGGACAGACATTCCTGTCTGTCCCTTGAAAGTTTTTTTCTTTCAGTAGGGGCGTATGGCAATACGCCCTTTCTTTTTTTCTTTTTTGTCTTTTTTCTTCTTGTAGCGTTTTCACTTCCCCCCGTTCACGGGGGGAACAAAAGGGGGGGGTTTATCCTTTTTGATTCGCGAGGAGCGAAGCGAAGTATCCGGCGTAGCCGATACGAAGCGAAGAGACGTGGCGACCTTTTTCTTTTATCTTCTTCTTATATCTTTTTTTCTTCTTTTATCCTTTTCTTTTACCATCCACCACCCACCAACCACTATCCACTAATCATTCCCCAACCCCCATCCTTCCCCGCACCCACGCTTCCAATCCACCCGCCACAATCAACTCCTGCGCCGGTATCCCCACTGCTCCCATCGCGTAACTTTTCCCCTCCGCAATCACATTCGAATTCGCGATGTCGATAGTAACTTTCATGCCCGTACGTACCGTAAGTTTTTTATCGCCGAATTTCAACTTCAACATCTGAATGAACGTCGGTGACTCAATCACCAAAAATCCATTATTGATTGCATTCCGTTGGTACGTCTGGTTGAATGTCCCCGCAATGACGCACCTTATACCCTTGTATTTCAGAGCCGTCGCTGCCTGTTCCCGCGAAGAACCCGTCCCGAAATTGAATCCCCCCGCGAGAATATCTCCACTCTTCGCAATCTTCCCGAACTCCGGGTCGTAATTCTCCATCGCAACTTGTGCTTGTTGCGTTGGCGTAATATCATCCTGATACGTGTACTTACCGGGATAGATTCCATCCGTATTCATATTGTCCTGATGGCAGAACAACAACTCCCCTTCGATGATTCCCGGAAATCCATCCAACACCGGAACCTTTTCACTGCTCTTCGTTTTCGCTACACTCGATTCGATTGCGGTAATCATCTCTTTCTCTTCAAATTTCTTCGGCCCGCAAATATACCCGGCTACCGCCGAAGCCGCGACCACCGCGGGCGACGCGAGATATGCTTGTGCATGCGGCGAGCCCATCCGCCCCTTGAAATTTCTATTCGTTGCTGAAATTCCCACTTCGCCATCTTCTAATAATCCCGTACCGAGCCCGATGCACGGCCCGCATCCCGGAGGCAATGGGATCGCGCCCGCTTCAATCAGAGCTTCCCAATCGCCACGCGAACGGCTGACTTGTTCCACTTCACTCGATGCTGCCGCGACATACAATTTCACGCCATTTGCAATCTTTTTCCCTTTTATCACTGCTGCCGCTTCTGCGAGATCCTCCACCCGCGAATTAACGCACGAAACGAGATATGCTTTTTGGATTTTGATTTTCTTTTTCTCGGCTTCGGTTACGCTTGTCATTACTTTTACATGGTTCGGCCCGGAGATATGCGGAGTAACACTGCTCAAATCAAGCACGATATGTTTCGCATAATCCGCGTGTGCATCCGCATGAAGCGGATAGGTTCCCAGCCAAGCGATTTTTCGTAAATTCAATCTCGGATGGCCGCCCGCGCCATCCGCATCAGACGGAACATTTTCCAAACGCCGTTTCGCAACAAAAGCCGTCCTCGCTTCGAGCCATGCAATCGTAATTGAATCAATCGGAAATACTCCAGTGAGCGCACCCCACTCCGTTGTCATATTTGCAATTGCGAGCCGTTGGTCGATTGTGAGCGATGCGACTCCTTCACCGCCAAATTCTATCGCATGATTCAATACTTCATCGTGGTTGAACACACCGCACAGAGTTATGATAACATCTTTTCCGGTCACACCCGGTGATAACTCACCACGCAATTCCACATACGCGACCGGTGGTACTTGCCACCAGGTTCTCCCGGTCGCCCAAATTGCCGCGGCATCCGTCCGCACCACCGGCGTTCCCAACGCACCCAGCCCACCATACATATTCGAGTGGCTGTCTGAAGCCACCACAAATGTTCCCGGAAAAGCGTATCCTTCCTCGCACATAATCTGATGCCCAATCCCGCGTCCCGCCGGATAAGCGTCGATGCCCATTTGCTTTGCAAATTCCGCAATCCACTCGTATTTCTTGCGGTTCTCGTCGCTCGTATCCTGAATATTATGGTCGAGCGTAAATACCGGTTGACGGGGATTCGCAACTTTCTTCGCTCCGATTTCCTTGAACTTCTTGATTACGGCTCCGGTATTATCGTGAGTCATTACGTGTGCGGGTTCAATCGAGAGGTAGTCGCCGGAATGGACTTCACGCTCTTTTATTTTATCGACGGCGTATCGTTGCGCGATTTTTTCGATGAGATTTTGTGGCATGAGA
>CAZPUW010000402.1:0-3177 GCA_964589795.1 uncultured bacterium | reverse complement strand
CCCTCCCACCGTATATCGAACGGAAGGCGACAGAAAACGATAGAACCCGCTACCAGACAGTGTTTGCCAAGCAAGCCGGTTCCGTTGCCGCACCCACGGCGGGTTTGCATTTTACCGCTGACTTAATACAAAAACTTCGTGAGCGCGGTATTGAATTTGCCGATATAACTTTGCATGTTGGGTTAGGAACATTTCAACCCGTTCGTGCGGAATCTATCGAACAACACCGGATCCAACCCGAATGGCTCGAAATAAGCCCGGAAGTCGTATCACAAATCGAAGAGGCGAAAAAACGGAACGGTCGGATTATTGCCGTGGGAACTACTTCGACCCGGTCACTTGAGATGTTGGGTCGTGAGCCGGAGTTGAAAGAATATCAAGGGTGGTGCGATTTGTATATCCGGCCTGGACATAAATTTCAAATCGTCCAAGGGATGTTGACGAATTTTCATCTGCCGAAATCGAGTCTGTTTATTCTGATTAGTGCGTTTCTTGGCCGCGAGACTGCGCTTCGCATTTATCGCGAAGCCATCGCGCAAAAATACCGGTTTTACAGTTATGGCGATGCTTGTCTGTTTCTATAGTGGTGATTAAAGAAAAATGTCAACCGAAAAAAAAGTGTGGGGAATTATCGTTGGTGGCGGCAGTGGCGCTCGTTTCGGTGGAAGTACTCCGAAACAATTCCTTTCGCTTGGTGATAAATGGGTCATCGAGTGGTCACTCGATTGTTTCGCGAATACATCTGTTGTCGATGCAATAATCGTCGTCGTGCCACCAGAAAAAGTAGATGAATGTACTGCACGCTGGTCGCACTATGCACCCAAATTACAAGCTGTTATCGCCGGCGGTGAGTACAGGTTTGATTCTGTACAGAATGCGCTATCCATACTGCCGGAATCTGCCGAAGTCGTGTTAATTCATGATGCCGCGCGTCCGGGTGTCAAAACGGAAATAATCGAAGCAGTATTGGAAGCAACTACGACAAATGGTGCGGCGCTCCCGATCATTCCGGTAACCGCTACCGTGAAAAAAATGAGCAGCGGTATTGTCCGAGATACTTTTGACCGTACTAAATTAGGGTTAGCGCAAACACCGCAGGGGTTTCAACTTGCGCTCTTATTATTAGGTATCCAACAAGCCGGAGAACAGGCGAAAACCGCAACCGATGAGATTCAATTGGTGGAGCGGCTGCGGAATACAAATGTGCTTGCAGTGCCCGGTTCGTTGCGAAACGAGAAAATTACAACGCAAGAAGATTTTCTTACTGTCTCACAATTTTTGATTGGTTCGAATACGAAAATGGATATCCGCACTGGCATTGGTTACGATGCCCACAAATTGGTTCCGGGAAGGGCACTCATCATCGGCGGTGTCAAGTTCGACTCACCCGTAGGTCTGCTTGGTCATAGCGACGCCGACGTACTTAGCCATGCTATTGTCGATGCTTTATTAGGTGCCGCAGGGTTGGGTGACATCGGAGTCCATTTTCCCGATACCGACATCCAGTGGAAAGATTCGAACAGCATTGATATCCTCCGCCGTGTCGCGCAATTGTTGTCCAATAATTTGTATTCGATTTTATCAGTCGATGCGACGCTTTTACTCGAATCGCCGAAGGTGATGCCCCGTCGTCACGAAATGATTGAGCATATAGCGCAGGCGCTCTCCGTTGAAAAAAATCAAGTGTCCGTCAAGGCGACCACCAACGAGACGATGGGATTTATTGGTCGCAGTGAAGGTGCCGCGGCAATGGCAGTAGCGACTATTTCGAGGAATCCGCGTGTTTGAAAATCACGTCATTGCGATAGCGCATTGGTTGGATGGTTTTCACGATTGGCAGATTTATATCGCAATCGCATCGATTACATTTCTCGAAAATATTTTTCCCCCTTTTCCCGGCGACGTACTCACTGTATTCAGCGGTATATACGTCCGGCAAGGACGTATCGACTTTTTTCCCGCATATATCTGGTCGGTTATCGGTGCGACTGCGGGGTATTATTCGCTCTTCATGATTTTTCGCGGCTTCTCCCATCTCTTGAACCGACCATTCGCGATAAAATTGTATCCCGAAGCCGAGCGACAGCGTGTCCACATTCTATTTGGAAGATATGGTGGTTGGTTAATCGCCGTGAATCGTTTCTTCTCCGGCGTACGTTCCATCATCGCATTGGTTGGCGCTATTGCCGGTTTTCCCCGTCTGACATTTTTATTGTTAACCGTGTTGAGTTGTGCGATTTATAATTACACATTATTGCTCTTAGGGTGGGCGATTGGTGCGAAGGTTCATAAAATTGACCAGATGTTATTGCACTCCCGGCGGGTATTGGAAACTTTCGGTATGGTACCGATTGTTCTAACCGTTGCAGTAACGATTTTTATTGTCTTTTATTTCATCCGCATGCACCGGAAAGGAAAAGAATCATAATGGGAGCACGTGTTCGCTTCGCCCCCTCACCAACCGGTGAACTACATATCGGCAGTTTGCGTACCGCATTATACGACTGGCTCTGGGCGCGGCATACCGGCGGCGAGATGATTCTGCGCGTCGATGACACCGACCGTACCCGTTTTGTCGAAGGAGCTGAAGAACGGCTTACCGAAATGCTGGCAAAGTTTGGAATCATCCCCGATGAATCTCCGACCATCGGTGGAAAGTACGCCCCCTACCGTCAATCCGAACGGCTCGATTTATACCGCAAAGCCATCGACCAACTTATCGAAAATGGAACCGCTTATCGCTGTTTCTGTACACCCGAACGAATCGACGCGGTCCAAGCCGCTCGCCGCGCCCAGAAGCTGCCACCGCGGTACGACCGTCATTGTCGCAAATTGTCAAAAGAAGAATCCGACACGCGGGCAAAAACCGAATCGTTTACCGTTCGCATTGCAATGCCCGAACGAGATTTAACTGTGCGTGATGAACTTCGCGGTGAGCTTCACTTTAAAGATGGTTCCACCGACGATACGATTTTACTCAAGAGCGATGGTTTTCCCACGTACCATGTCGCCACCGTCGTCGATGATGCTGCAATGGAAATCACGGATGTCCTGCGCGGTGAGGAGTGGCTACCCTCGCTCCCGATCCATGCCACGATTGCCGCGGGGCTTGGCGTAACCCTTCCCAACATGTATCACACCGGTCTTATCGTCGATGCCGAAGGGAAGAAGATGTCG
>CAZPUW010000401.1:0-3182 GCA_964589795.1 uncultured bacterium | reverse complement strand
AACCACTAAGCTTGGACTAGCACCAGAAATACGACACACCTAATACCCGCATAACAAAGGGAAACTTTAAATGGAGGTTAATGGCAAAACCGTTCGTGGAGTTTTTCTCCGCATATGGGCACATCTCCGCAGAAGCAACCCGAAACGGAAGCACTTCAGTAACGAACCGCTCCTTCGCTCAGAACTGTTCAGTGCCGATCAAATGGAACAGTATGGTAAGACCCTTGCGGGTGCACACCAGGTCAGTTCCGGACGCCATCACGAATTTCTCCTGGCACGGTTATCAGAAAATGAAAATCTTCTGCTCGAAGTTCACAGCCTTCTGACAGCAGGCATCGATGCAGAACTCCGGCTTACACCTGCCGGTGAATGGCTACTGGATAACTTTTATTTGATAGAAGAGCAGATTCGAACTGCTAAGCGACATTTACCGAAAGGTTATAGTCGCGAGTTGCCTCACCTACTAAACGGCCCTTCCGTCGGACTCCCGCGGGTATACGACATCGCTCTGGAAGCAATCTTACACAGCGACGGCCGCGTCGATATGGAAAACCTCAGCCGATTCGTAACATCCTATCAGACGGTGAAAAACTTACAATTAGGCGAGCTATGGGCGATTCCCATTATGTTACGGCTAGCGCTGGTCGAGAATCTTCGGCAGGTTGCTGCCCGGATCGCTATTTCCCGGATTGATCGAATCCGAGCCGACGATTGGGCTAATCAGATGACTGAAATGGCTACGAAGGACCCAAAGAGCCTGATACTAGTAATCGCAGACATGGCGCGGTCGAACCCTCCGATGGTCAGCTCATTTATTGCCGAACTCACTCGTCGCTTACAAGGTCATAATCCAGCTCTGGCTTTGCCACTTAGTTGGATTGAACAGCGACTTTCCGAATCTGGTTTAACTATCGAACAACTTGTACGTTCGGAGAATCAAAAGCAGGCAGCCGACCAGGTCTCGATCAGTAATAGTATCGGTAGTCTCCGTTTACTTGGAGCCATCGACTGGCACGAATTTGTCGAAACGATGAGCATTGTTGAGCATGCTTTGAGTGGGGATCCAGCTGATGTCTATGGCAAAATGGATTTTATTACCCGTGATCGTTACCGCCATGTCGTAGAAAGGATTGCAAAGAGTAGCCCTTGTTCCGAAAGTGAAGTGGCACTCAAAGCAATCCAATTGGCGAAAGAAGGAGCAGTAAAGAAGGATGGCGACGACCGCACAGCGCATGTTGGTTTTTACCTGATTGATGATGGATCGGCGCAACTCGAACGAATCGCGGGCGTACGTTTATCGATTGTCGATGTTTTGCGTAAAGTCAACCACCGGTTTCCATTATTGTTGTATGGCGGCACCATTCTTCTGATCACATTGATCTTCGCAGGGTGCTTAGTAACGAAGGCTTTTGCCGATGGTTCACGGGGATGGTTTCTGGGAGTCATTGGTCTGCTATCGATAATCGGTGCCAGTCATTTGGCGGTAGGTTTGGTGAACTGGTTGGCAATATTGTTCGCAACGCCAAAGCCATTACCGCGAATGGATTTTTCTAAAGGAATACCAAAGGAGTTCAGAACTCTGGTCGTGGTTCCGACAATGCTTACTAATATTCAAAATACCGAGGATTTGATTGAGGCACTGGAAGTCCGCTTTCTGGCAAATCGGGACGACCACCTTCACTTCAGTCTACTGACTGATTTTCGCGACGCTTCCGAAGAAACACTACCGGAGGATGAATCACTGTTACGATTGGCTCGGCAGAGAATAGAAGCGCTGAATGAAAAATACCGAAGCCCATCAGGTGATAATTTCTTCCTATTTCATCGTCCGCGTAAATGGAATCCACATGACCGGATATGGATGGGTTACGAGCGCAAGCGCGGCAAAATTGCCGATTTGAACAGGTTTCTACGGAGTGGATCAAGTGATCGGTTCGCGGTCGTCGTCGGTGACACCGCAGTTTTACCGGAAATGAAATTTGTAATCACACTGGATACCGATACCCGCCTAGCACGCGATTCGGCGTGTCAGTTTGTTGGCGCCTTGGCACACCCACTGAATCAAGCCTGTTATGACGAAAAACAGCAGCGTATCGGTGCCGGGTATGGTATTCTTCAGCCAAGGGTAGCGGTGAGCTTACCTGGTGCGAATCGTTCGTGGTATGCGCGGATGTGCACCAATGAGTTTGGAATCGATCCCTATACCCGCGCCGTTTCCGATGTTTACCAGGACCTGTTCGGTGAGGGTTCGTTTATCGGTAAAGGTATTTATCAAGTTGAAGCTTTCGAGCGGGTATTGAAAGATCGTTTACCCAATAACCGGATTCTGAGCCACGATTTACTGGAAGGGTGTTACGCCCGCGCCGGATTATTGAGCGATGTGCAGTTGTACGAAGAATATCCATCCCGCTATAGTTCGGATGTGAATCGTCGGCATCGCTGGATTCGTGGTGATTGGCAGATTGCGCAATGGGTGTTACCATTTGTTCCCGGTCCCGATGGGCATCTGATGAAGAATCCACTATCGATGTTATCCCGGTGGAAGATACTTGATAACCTGCGCCGGAGTCTGGTCGCTGCTGCACTAGTACTCATGCTGTTATTGGGCTGGATATCGTTGCCATCAGTCTGGTTTTGGACTTTGGCAGTGGTCGGTATAATCGTGATTACTTCTTTGTTAGCTTCTGCCCTCAATGTCCTTCAGAAACCATTAGAAATGTCTTTGGCGCAGCACCTATCTGCCGTTCTACACATGACCAACCGGCACTTCGCGCAGGTTGTTTTCATGGTTGTCAGCTTACCGTACGAAGCGTATTTCAGTCTGGATGCAATCATGCGCACTGCTTGGCGAATACTGATTTCGCATAAGCGACTGCTTCAATGGAATCCGTCTGGCGACTCGGAACGCAATAGCCGCACTGACCTCGCCGACTCTTATCGGACTATGTGGATAGGTCCGCTCATTACTGTTACTACGGTGATAATGCTTGCTGTATCAAAACCAATTGCCCTTATTATCGCTGGACCCATACTGGTTCTTTGGTTTGTCTCACCCGCGATTGCTTGGTGGATAAGTCTGCCACTCGTTCGTCGCTGGGGTAAGCTAACGACGAATCAAATCTTTTTTTTGCGGAAGCTTTCCCGGAAAACATGGTCGTTTTTTGAAACGTTCGTCGGTCCTG
>CAZPUW010000400.1:0-3190 GCA_964589795.1 uncultured bacterium | reverse complement strand
TCGCGAGTAAATCATCCATCAGTCGCTTGGAACGGGCGAGCCCACCGCTGCGAACGATACCATCCACGCCGCCTAACACCGCCGCCATCGCACCGATTTCTTTCGCTAACTGTAAAACGAACGCACGGTAAACCGTTCGTGCAAGTTCATCGCCGCTGTCCATTCGTTTCTCCACTTCACGGAAGTCCGATGTACCGAGGTAACCGGCAAAGCCAGAATTTCTGCTGTAACGGTCGATTAAATCCCGCTCGGTGTATTTTCCTGAAAACGCTTGTTTTAACAATCCACCAATCGGAAGCG
This sequence comes from uncultured bacterium, assembly GCA_964589795.1. Taxonomy (GTDB): domain Bacteria; phylum Electryoneota; class JAOADG01; order JAOADG01; family JAOADG01. The sequence continues at coordinate 2,890 of CAZPUW010000400.1, read as the reverse complement.
CTCCCGCCCGTTCCGGTGAAAACGGCCCCATCCCCAACAAACCGTCATTGACATCGACAACGCGACCGCCGTCCAATGCCGCTACCGAAATACCACCACCTAAATGGGCTGCGACAAATTTGGTCTGTTCAAGCGGTTTGCCCAATTCCGCAGCCGCAAGACGGGCGCATGCACGCAAGTTAAGCGCATGCCACCGGCATTTTCGCGGGATGTCGGGATCACCGGATATTTTCGCTTCGGGGGGAAATTCATCCACTGTAACGGGATCGACGATGAAAGCAGGTACTTGATGAAAATTTGCTAATTCGGAGGCAAGGAGAGCACCAAGATTCGAGGCATGGTTGGAATATTTTGCAGTTCTCAAATCCGAAAGCATCGCTTCATTGATTTGATAGGTACCGCCGCTTAGTGGTTTCAGCGGTGCGCCACGACCGGCGATAGCAACCACTTTATTATCCCCGGATAACCACTCTTTCAGCGCCGCTTCCACAGCACCTTTACGAAGTTGTAATTGATCCGCAACGTTGGGATAACCTGCCAGTTCTTCACGGGAATGGCTCACTTCTTTTTCTTCTATCAACTGCTCGCGGTTGGCGATTGCAACTTTGGTTGAAGTGGAACCGGGGTTGATGATAAATACAATGTCCATAATGGGTCCTCTGTGCAGGGTTTACTCATTGGAAAAACCCATAACCGTTGTTTCTATTCTAATTTTCTGATGGTGCAGAATCCCCCGGTACTATCTGCGCGAACGAAAATTAAGGTAACTGGAACGCATAAATCGATAAAGCAATCATCGCTCCTAAGATTAGAGCGATAGTGCCGTAATCACGAATGATGGCGCGAAATCCGCGTTGATGCTTTTTGCGGACTTTCTTGCGGTGTACACGCGATTCCGCATGTTCTTTTGAAACATACGACTGGTAGCCCTGATCATCGGTAACGAGTACGTAACGCGGATCGTCTTTGAAGAGCTTTTCCTCTTCTTCAAATCGAATCTTGCGCATCTCATCGTAATGAACCGAAGGTTCCTGTTCGATTTCGAGTTGGTGCAAGCGGTTTCGGGCTTCGACATCCTTACGTGACAGTAATTCACGATGCTCTTTACGGATTCGCTCAATCTCTTCCGGTGTTAACCTTGCATGTTGTGTTTTGTTTTCGTTCATAGCTTACTCGATTTTCATTCCACGTAATAGATAATAACACTTGGAGTTATCGGTCAATCGAATCATCACCCGATTTGCACCCGCCTTCAGGAAACGGCTAATGGGATAAGCGTCGCGAGCCACTGTACGGGTTTCATCGATATTGACCGACGGCCGGATATTTGCCTGAGATACCTGACCATTCACTTCGATTGCTATCTCGGTCAGCTTGGAAAGATTAAATTGAAAATTGCGGTTTGTAGCGTACCCCTCTAAAACCAGCGACAATGGCCGGTCCGTATCAAAACCGGGTGGTAAGTTAAACGTAACCTCTAAATAATCGCTTCCAGATGGGTTGGCATTGGGACGACCGGGTCCGAATTGATATACATAGAAATCGTAGGGTTTAATTTTGACGATTTCCGGGCCGTACTCTTGTGTGGGTACTTCCCCTTTTTCTTCCGTCCAATACCCGGTTTGGATATTGATTATACCGCGTGTTTTTATTCTGCCGTTTTCATCCACCCGGATTTCCAAATCGACAGTCGCGCGATAGCGTCCAACGATTTCCTGTTCGCTCGACCGGTCGGTGATTTCGATAATTTGATTCGGTGGGGCGATAAAACCGGGAACATCACTGAATGATATCGTGTGGGTTCCGATTGCCGGTTCTTGAGTAACCGAACCGCGTCCAACCGCAACGCCATCCAATTTAATTTCGCCGATAATCGGTTCGGTACGCAATATAATTTTTGCGCTGTGTTACGCGACCAATTCAAATGCGAGCGACGTGCGTTCGCTTGTGTTTGTCCGATTCGTGGTTAAAAATGTCGGATTCGAACGATAACCCGGTTTACGAATCTCAAACTTTAATTGTCCTAACGGCAGGTCACTTAGTAAAGTATTTTGCGGTAACGGGGTCGGTGCGTCGTTCAGATATATCGTCGCATCGGGTTGGTTACTCGTGATAAATACTCCACCCGCAGTAGTGGATGGAATCGACTTGCGTGCAGTATCTATAGCAACATCCGAAACCGCCTTTTTCTCGGGTGAACTTAAACTGCGAAGTTGCGTAAGAACTATCGGTTCGTCGGGGCGTGGTGGAGGAAAATGGCGTCGCCATAAGCCGGAATTGTCGCCATTGAACAAAGAGTCCTCGACTAAATGGAAATTGGCATAGGTCGTGTCTTGTGATTTAACCGTCACAATTTGGAAAGTTGTGCGATAACCCGGTGCCGCGATACCGATGTTATATTCACCCGGTTTCAAATTTCCAAATTCATTCGCATGCAGCATCGATAATGCCGTATTCACGAATACCATTCCGGGAGCGCTGATATTTGCATGCAGCATCACTACCGGTGGGATGTACAAAACCTTGTATGCCCGGTAACCAATAGCAAGCGCCATAATCACAAAGATGTAAAGCAAAACTTTTCGCACCTGCCCTAAAAAAATCCGGTGCTTGGATTCACGTCGTTGACGGCTTTTCTCGCGCTTCTGGTGAAGTTCCTCTTCCAATACCCATTTTGTTACACCGTATCGATTTACATATTGCACGTAATCGGGTTGCTGGGAAAAGTACTCGTCTTCAACCTCATGGCGTATCCGTTCGACTTGTTGTAAATAGCTTTCGTCTTGATTGAATTGCTCGACACGCCGCGGATCGGACGGAGTCTTACCCCGTTCGCGCGATGCTTCCAAATCTCGACGAATACGCTCGCGAATTTGCGATTGTTCTTCCG
>CAZPUW010000399.1:0-3198 GCA_964589795.1 uncultured bacterium | reverse complement strand
CCGTAACTATGTAATACAAATGGACCGAGTCGAAATAATTCCGGATGCATTCATTCCTTTAATCGTATTTACCAGACTTTTTTTCCGGTTTCGTACTATTCCCTTCCAAAACAACGACAATTTCCCCCTTGATTGTCCGCTTGGAAAAATATTCGAATACTTCTTGAACAGTACCCCGTTTTACTTCTTCATAAATTTTCGATAACTCTCTTACTACACAAACTCTTCGTTCGCTACCACATATACTGATTAGCTCTTCGAGTAACCGCAACAACCGCTGGGGTGATTCATACAGAATGGTGGTACGAGTTTCCCCTGCTATTTCTTGCAATCGGGTCTTCCGCCCTTTTTGCGGAAGAAACCCTTCAAAAACAAATCGATGCGAAGCGAGCCCACTCACTACTAACGCGGGGATCAGCGCAGTCGCTCCCGGCAGACATTCCACCGGTATATCATTCTCGATAGCCGCACGTACGATGGCGAACCCGGGATCGCTGATGCCCGGTGTTCCCGCGCTGGAAATGAGCGCAACGGTTTTACCGGCTAATAATTCACGCAGGATATGGTCAATTCGAAATTGGAAAGAACCTTGCTCATGATAAGAGATTACCGGTGCCGTGCAGCCAAGATTCGCCAATAACGGTCGGGAATGCCGCGTATCTTCCGCGGCGATAATATCGGAATTTTGCAACACAATTTTTGCCCGGTGAGTCATATCCTCCAAGTTACCGATAGGAGTGGGTACGAGGATTAATTTCCCTTTCGATGGGTTGTCAGGTACCGGTATCACGGGCATAAAGATAGTCTGTTCCTACTGATCTAACTTGAAGTTTGGCGATGGGTGGTTGGTTGCGTTTGAAGTGGGAAAGGGCGATGCGTTTTTCTATCCGATTTGCGGTATCTTCGTTAAAGCCGGAAGCGACAATCGAGCGTTTATCTATTCGTAAATCAACCCGCATCCATAAATATCGGTCGGCATCGTCATAGGAAAATCCGAGTTCACTTTCGTCGGTTTGACCGTCCCATAGGTCTGCTGTGGGCGGCTTTTCCCATATTACCGGCGGTAAACCAAGACATTGGGCAAGTGCGACAATCTGTTGTTTGTACAAATCACCAATCGGGCATAGCGACCAAGCCCCATCGCCATACCACGTTGAATAACCCAACAACAATTCTGTTTTATTCGAAGTACCTACGACAAGCGCTTTATCGCGAGCCGCCAAATCAAACAAAGTCGCCATTCTAAGGCGGGCAAGTAAATTCCCTTTACGGAACGGGGTTATATCTTTCAACGAATAACCATCCGCCATCCCGCTAATGTCCACTTTCTCCACCCGCAATCCGATTTGTTCCGCTACCACTCTTGCATCGTCTTCACTGGCTTGTGACGACGTCTTATACGGCATCATTACACCGAGACACCGTTCTTTACCCAGTGCACGGACGCAAATAGCCGCGACTACTGCGCTGTCGATACCACCGCTTAAACCAAACAGGACGTGCTCGAAGCCGGAGCGGTTCACTTCGGTTTGGACGAACAATTCGAGTAATTTCTCGAGTGTGTCGCAATTAAGCTTTGGTGGTTCTAATTTGGATATACCCATCTTCCTTTGCATCTCAATAAAACTGTATAAAGTTAAAAGTACTGCTAAATGCCGGATAGGTCAATTCCACACGTGATACGCCTTGTGAATGAACGTCATTTCGCTTTTTCAAACGACTAACGACTTCGTATCTTACCAATAAGGTATGCATCTTATGGGAACCTTTCCATTTGACAATCGTACAAAATTTGTCCGATGCCCTTGATGAGTGATGGTTTTAAGAAGGATACATTACGATGGCAAAGTCCAAATCCGCTGAAGTACTTACCCCAATTTTCGATGTTGTCCGTAAGGTTTGGTCGCATCCCCGTGTCTTAACGCTCCTCTGGATTCTATGGGCTTTTACCCGTTGGGGACACCTACTCGCCATCCGCAGTACCGCCATTGTGAATGTTTTGACTGTTGATGCCCTCCATTACCATGAATTTGCCAAGAGTTTCGCCGACCACGGCTGGGGGAACGACGTATGGTTCATGAACCCCGGCTATCCCACATTTGTCGGTATTTTGTATTGGTTGGTAACCGCCAGCCCGCTGTTTATCATGTTTTTCCAGACTTTGCTCGAAGCGTTGGCGCTGTATCTTACAATGTCGGTAGGGAGGCGGTTACTACCGGAATCCGCCGTACGCCTTGCTTTCCTGTTCTGGGTCGCATATAGCCCATTTCCTTACTACGATGGAACTATCCTCACCACTACCGTCATTGTCACGTTAACGGTCGCAGCCATCTACTATCTGTATGATTTGGGGAAAGTAATTCCGTGGTGGAAACTCGCGCTTGGTGGTGCATTTATAGGTGGTGCCATTCTTTGTCGCCCGATTCCACTGCTTTTCTTGCTATTCCTATTCATTTTTGCAATCCTGTCCAAACAGCGAAAAATCCTATTAAAGCAAGTCGGATGGGTCTTCGCCGGAGCGCTATTCATCTTATTGCCTTTCCTTGCGAGGAATTACATGGTTGCAGGAAGACTAACACTTACGCAAACATCGGGTGGGATGGTTTTATGGGTCGGAAATCATGCCGGTGCGGATGGGATTTATGACGAACCATCGTTTTTAACATCCGCCGAACCGGAACAAGAAGAAGCCGATTATCGTGCCGAGGCATCCCGTCAAGCCGGCCATAACCTCACTTCCGATGAGGCATCTACATTCTGGACGAAGCAAGCCCTGAGTTGGATTATTTCTCATCCCGCCGATTACTTCGCGCTCGAATGGCATAAACTCTTGTGGGTGGGGAATCGAACGGAGCAACCGAACAATATCAGTTATTATGTCGTGAGCGAATATTCCGGGTTCGTGCGCAATTTACCGCTCGGCTGGGGTTGGATAATGACTTTCGCCGGTGCGGGCATTCTTGCGTTACTGAAGCAATGGCGGGATTGGCGCTGGATAGGGTTATTCTTACTCACAATCGTTGCGGCGAATCTCATCTTTTATACCGCTTCCGAGTATCGTTTTCCGATGGTACCGTGGTTGATTCTCCTTGCGGCGGCGGGTTTTCATTTTATCGTCCGAAAAGTATTTCTCCAGAATTCCGACCATGCGATGCTTGGCGTGATGTGCCTTGTCCCGGGATTCCTGTGGAGTCATTA
>CAZPUW010000398.1:0-3210 GCA_964589795.1 uncultured bacterium | reverse complement strand
TGTTGTTTGCGGGAGTAGCGATGTCAATCCAATTGAAGGTGGGTCCATTGGGTTCGTTGTCGTTATCAATCCACGTGTACCCCCAAGAATCGGGACATCCTCGATTCTGGGTCGAGGGTGGTGTATTGTGTGCTGACCAAACTGTTACTGGAAATACAAGTAGAAGAAATAAAAGTTGGGAACGAGTGATAAGAAGTTGTTTCATGCTCACCTCCTAACTCATAACGGAACAAACGTTCCGGTAAATTATACTGATGAGGATGGTGGGAGTCAATAGTTTGATACTAAGTCATTTCTTTTTATCCGGATCGAAGGCATATTGCGTAATTTTCATTTTTTCCGGTACCGGCCACACACCGGCACCATTGCAGCTTGGGCAGGCAAGTTTTTCCGACTTACGGATTTCCACCCTACCGGTTCCATTGCATGCATGGCAAGCCCGCTCGAGGTTATCGGTTCCCCGACCGTGACATAGATTACAAATCTCCGGTGTAACACAGAGATTGTCTACCCATCCCCGCCCGTTGCAACGTGAACAAGTTTGTGGTACATCGTTTTGATTACGGTATCCGGGCCTCATAACTGCTCTCCTTATGGATTCCGGGGAGGGAAAACACCCAGTTTTCGATTCTCTCTACAGCGGGCTCCACCGAAGCTTTCACGGCGGGAGTCAATTCTTCATTCAGTGTTTCGACGTCTTCGGCCTCTACAGCAAGTACATCAATTTGCGGCGGCATGGTATAGCCAAGTTCGGTGCCGAGCGCGAGCGCCTGCGGTAAACTGATTTGATGGCTGGTAGTAAGTCCGCGGGTTGGCGTAAATTGTCCGGCATGAAACTCCATTAGTGTTCCCGCCGATACATGATTCGTTTTTATCGTATCAACTACCATAACATAATCACGACGATTCAACGCATCCAATAACGCGAATCCGGCAACCGCAGCCGCTTCCACGTCTGCCACTGCGGTGATGTTATACTTTTCGTGCAACCGGTGTGCAACTGCAAAACCGAAACCATCGTCACTCAAAACGTCGTTACCCAAACAAAGAATTAACGGTTTCATACTAACCTTCTTTCCAATCGACAAACTTCACGAATAATCCAACCATCTTTCAACAACATTGTCTCGATGACTGAACTATCTCGCCGGTTTCGGCGGAGTGTACGATAACCTCGAGTGGCATTTCACCGGGTAGTGAATGAGTCGCACACCCGAAACATGGGTCGTAGGCACGGAATGCCATCTCGATTCGATTTAGCATTCCGTCGGTAATTGGTATTCCTTTTTTGATAACACCCTCTGCCGCTTTTTTAATGGACATGGTTATTGGTGCATTGTTGTTGGTTGTTCCGACAATAAGATTTGCCTCCGTAACGATACCGTTTTGGTCGGTCTTGTAGTGGTGCGTCAATGTTCCGCGAGGCGCTTCAATGATACCTATCCCCTCCCCAACGATACCTTCCGGTATCTTGTGAATCTTATCAGAGGTAATCTCATCGTCTTTCGCGCCGGTCAATGTCGCTTCACATGCATAGACTAATTCAACGATACGCGCCCAATGTGTAGCGAGCGTTTGATTCACCATCATCTTTCCGCTCTTATCTCCAGTCAGTGTTTCATAAAACCGCTCATACTCTGCCTGAGCAAGTGGAGTCGCCATACCGTCCGATACATTCAGACGTGAAAGAGGTGACGCTTTATACACTCCCGAATCAATCCCATCCACAAAACCTTTCCAGCCAATTTTCTTCAAGAACGGATACTTCAAATAACTGTATGGCTCGACATGTTCGGAGATGTATTGGAGATAATCCTTCGGTTCATACTTACAGTGTTCCTTGCCATCCGGCCCTACTACCCGCACCATACCATCGTAAAACGTCACTTTATTCTTTTCGTCCACGAGTCCGATATTATAAGTCTTGTGCGTATATGCGTCGGAAAGAATCATATCGACATACGCTTTGTTCGCGAGGACAATATCGTTGAAGACACCGATGGTGAATTTAGCAAACTCCACCATCTCCTCACCGATTTTGATTAGCTCTTCACGTTCCTCTTTCGAGACCCGTTTGGAGTTACCACCGGGTATTGCCGTCACCGGGTGAACTTTTTTGCCACCGATAATTTCGATGACACGCTGTCCGCGTGCACGTTGTGCAATCACTTTTTTCCCTGCCGCAATACCTACTTTGGCAATAACTCCGAGGATGTTCCGCTCCCCGGCGGGGGCATCGGGACCTACCACAAAATCCGGCCCTCCGAGTGCATAAAAGTGCGTCGTATGATCACCCGCAAAGAATCCATGGTACATCAATGAACGTAGTTTAAATGCCGCCGGTGGAATTGTTACTCCATAGACTGCATCGGCGGCTTTCGCCGCGGCGAGATGATGTGAATCGGGACAGACCCCGCAGATGCGGGTCGTAATACGCGCCATTTCCTCAACCGGACGCCCTTGGCAGAATTTCTCGAAACCGCGCAGTTCCGGTACTTGAAAATAACAATTCGCTAACGAACCGTCGTCGTTCACGAATAGATGAATTTTACCATGCCCTTCGAGTCGGGTAATCGGATCGATTGTAATGGATTTCATAGTTGTACTCTCCGCAGCATCGAATCGGGAAGTGAAAAGCGGTAGAATGTGCCAAGCGGATCGGCAATCGTGTCGATGATTTTTTCAATCTCTTTCGGCTCTTCGGAATCAATTACGCTCGCAATCGCTGAGACCATTTTCGCTCCTTGATCGCGGACATTCATCGGTATTCCATAGCAACCGCGGCAGGGAACTCCCGCCTGAACGCATTTCGCTCCGCAACCACCGCGGGTCGCCGGGCCGAGACAAACCAGACCCTGCTCCATCAAACAAATTTCCGGGTCAACGTCGATGAGGAACGAACGGGTAAAGTTTTTTATTTTCTTCACGTCGCGGACACGTGGACATTCATCGCAACATGTTTTATCTGTCGCCCCGAGAACGGTTCCTTTTTCCGGTAACGGCTTTCCGTTCTTAAGAATATCGATTACCGCTCCGACGACAGCGGCAATTTGATCGGATTGCGGTGGACAACCGGGAATGATGTAATCGACATCGACGCATTGACTCAGGGTACGTACCGTATTCCACAACTTCGGAATCGTAATTTCCCCTTCCGGTACTTTCGTTACGCATTGCGGATATATTCCTTCGGGATTGTCAGTCGAAGGT
>CAZPUW010000397.1:0-3227 GCA_964589795.1 uncultured bacterium | reverse complement strand
GCGTGGAAATTTTCCAGTGCGATGGTGTGGGGCGGCGGCGGGCGCGAACCGGCGGTGCTCTATCAGCTCATCACCTACCAATTTCTCCATGCGAATTTCTGGCATGTTTTTTTTAATGCGATGGGGCTCTTCTTTTTCGGGCCGGCGCTGGAAGATCGTTGGGGTACACCGCGTTTCCTTGGTTTCTTCCTAGGTACGGGTGCTGCCGGCGGTGTGCTTGCTACATTGGTGATGCCATCTTCACCCATTCCCATTATCGGCTGTTCAGGGTCGGTGTATGGAATTCTTGCCGCAAGCGCAATACTCTATCCTGATGCCGTCATATACCTCTACATGATAATACCTATCAAGGCGAAGTGGCTCGTTTTAGGAATGGGTCTCTATGAATTTGTCTCGATGTTTTACAATCACGGTTCGATTTCCCATGAAGCGCACATTGGTGGAATGGTAGCCGGTTCCCTCTTCGTCATTTCCACCGAACGGTATTTTATGTACCGGGTGAAGCGGTGGTTCAACCAACGTAAATATGACCGTGAATGGAATCGCCGCGAGAAAGAGCGTGAACAGATGGGCGATTTACGCAAACAAGTCGACATCATCCTTGATAAAGTGAACAAGAACGGCATTGATTCACTGACACCGCAAGAGCGCCGATGGCTCGACGAGGCATCAAAAAAATTGCGCGGGTAATAAATGTTGTGATTACCAAATGGTCACGAATCGAGACAGAAAGTGGCAAAATTTAAAGAATATTATATTTGTATTCGGTTAAAGTGAGCGCTAATATGTTAATTTTAAATAAAATAAATAAAACAAACCAAATGTCTTGACAATTGCAGAATTTTACCAGTAACATAGTTATACAAATTAATACTATCATTTATCTGGAATTACAATGAAAAATTATCAATCCTCATTTTTCCTCATCTTATCATTTTCACTTTTCTTACTTCCGATCTCTGTCTTTGCTTTGGGCTGGAACCTGCAGTATCAGGAACCCGGACATCATACGTTGTACAGTGTCAAGTTTGTTGATACCAACTATGGATGGGTAGTAGGTGATTCCGGAATTGTCCTCCACACAGCTAACGGTGGTGGTGACTGGGAATACCAAGCCAGTCCTACTTCTCACGTACTCCGCAGTGTTGCTTTTGTTGATGCTAGTTATGGTTTTGCCGTTGGCGATACCGGTACAATCATTGCCACAACTAATGGTGGAGTAAATTGGACGAATCAAACGAGTAATACGATACAGATGCTTCGTAGTGTCTCGTTCGTAAATGCAAGTAGGGGCTGGGCTGTCGGTGACAGTGGAATGATTCTATGCACTTCTGATGGTGGTGAGAATTGGTTACCGCAAACGAGTGGAACGCCTTATGCGCTCAATAGTGTTTGCTTTGTTGATGTTAATAACGGTTGGGTAGTAGGTGGCTATTTTGTTTATCCAGATACAAGCAACATTCACAGTATAATTTTACATAGTTCGGATGGTGGAATTTCTTGGATTAGTCAAAATTCTGGAACAATATCACCTTTGTATGGTGTTACATTCGTGGATCCAAATCGAGGCTGGGGGGTAGGTAGCTATTACGTTTTACCAGATTCTCTTACATCTTTTTGCGCAATTCTCAATACTATAAATGGTGGCATTACTTGGAATATTCAATATGGTGGTATCGCCACAAATTCAGTAGTCGGAGTAACTAGTTTAGATTTTAATCACATATGGATCGTCGACCGGTTTGCAAATTTTGGTTACACGAATAATGGGGGAGTCACATGGAATGGTGAATCTGCTGACCCTTCTTATGAGCGAACAAGTTTATCTATGGTTGACACAACTCATGGATGGGCGGTAGGGGAACTAGGTACTATTTTTCTGTACACAGGTTATACTTTTGTAGCGAACAATAATGAAGTTCTACCAGACCAATTTCAGTTAAATCAAAATTACCCGAACCCCTTTAACTCCTCGACATTAATCCAATACTCAATTCCCACGTATGGCTCGGTTCAACTTGATTTATTCGATGGGCTTGGAAGAAATGTTAGAACACTATTAAATGAACCTCAAAGGCCGGGAGTTTATCAAGTTAGTGTTAACGGCATGAATTTATCTTCAGGAACATATTTTTATCGGCTCTCGAATGGCAATCAAACAATGACGAGAAAAATGATTTTGTTGAAATAACATTTTACATCGTATACGGAACCAGCCGAACTTTGTTCCTCACCTCTAATTTAACTGAACCAAAACCACCCGTTTACATGGGAGTTGTCATGTTTAATAAGTTGATTGCCTCCTTTTCACTTTCTATAATTTATTTCTTAAGTGCGAACGCCGATACCCTCAATTTTTCCGGTTATACATGGAAAATTGCTACAACAAACGCCGACCTTCCTTATATTAGCGTCGGTGCTGGACTCAATGTTTTACCGAATGACACGATTTGGGGTTATGATGGTGGTTGTTGGTATGATTCACATTTTGTTCCTTATCTCGGTTCCGATTCTTGCATACATGTACCCTTTGCTCGCCGATCCAATCAATATGTCTCTGACACAGTTCTTCAAAACCATTTAATATGGAAAAAAGACACGCTTGGAAAGCTGTACCGAGCTTCTTTTCCTCGAATTGAACAATACCGCACAGACTCTATTTTCGTTGATGGTGTTTATCGAATGTGTTCCTCGGGATCTCTTTGGTATAATAACAATATCTCGACGACCACTTTTTTCCGTTACGGCAAATTCCATTGGGAAATCAAGAGCAATTTTGACAGCTTGAATGATGCCATAAACCCCGGTGTCTGGATATATGACGATGCAAATTGGGTTAATTGCCATAATGAAATCGACTTTGAATTTAGCAAGTTCTTCTCTTCTAATACCGCGATGGGCAAACTACAATACGGCGTTCAACCGACACGCGGCCCGGATGCAAATTATAATGCGCGTGTACACCATGTTCATCAACCCCCCACAACCAATGGCATCACTACCCTTGAGTTCACCTATAAACCGGAATCGGTAAATTTTCATTGCCAAACGCCGAATCATGACAGTGCATGGACATTTCCTGCGGGCGATACCACCGGTTTACGGCGTCACGGCGATAGCGTTCGGGTTGATGCCAATGGTAATCAAATTTACGATCCCTATTCGGGAACAGTAGTACCGACGAATAACATCCTATTAGCAGAATGTGGACATCTAACACGGGCTAA
>CAZPUW010000396.1:0-3232 GCA_964589795.1 uncultured bacterium | reverse complement strand
CAACCCGATTACACGCCATTGACAGTTTCAGGAAAACGGGTACGCGGTGTGATGTTCGAATTGAATGCCGGTAAATTCCATTTGGATGGCGCTACCGGACAAACCGACCGTGCGTTGCCCAATTATACCAACGGCGAAACCGCCTATCGGCAGGAATTGTCTACTGTCCGTAATTGGTATGGTACACAGGATGGTTCTCACTTCGGTTTGACGTTCGTCAAAACGCAGGATATCCGTTCCAGTTTGGACTCTAAACTTGCCGACTCGGTGTCGCATGTCATGCCGGTTGAGAACATCGTATTCGGAACCGACCTGCAACTCGCATTCGATAAACGTCGGATTTTGTTGGGCGGTGAATTTGCCGCTTCGTTATTCAATCGTAATACCGGCCCAGGTGCTTTAACGAAGAAGGATTTCGATTCGTTGCCGGGTAGCCCGTCGGTACCGTTTGATCCGAAGAGTTTCGAGAATTTCTTCGTATTAAATCAAAACATGGCGCCGCTCGACCCGACGAAGAAAACCAATCTCGCTTACACGGCTAACGCTTCGTTGAATTATTTCAATAACTTCTTGTTGTTCCGTTTCCGTTCGACTGGACCATCCTTCTATTCGCTCGGCTCGCCGTCGATAATTCAGGACGATAAGGGTATCAACATCAGCGACCGTGTTCGCTTGATGGACAGCCGCTTGTTCCTGACGCTTGGTTACGAAACGGCGCAAAATAATCTTGACAACAACAGTTTGAATGGAACCGTAAAACAAGGAACCGTTAACTTCGACATAAGCTATTTCCCCAAGGAAGATTACTTGCCGGCGGCTTCGCTCTCGTATCGCGACGGTTCGCGTAAGAACGATATTAGTACGTTCGATTCAGTTACGGATAATCGGGTGAACGAAAAGTTGAAAACAACGTCGTTCTATATTGCCAAGACGTTCCACATGTTGGATTACGATCACGGCGTTTCGCTTACGATTAATAACTTCACCCGCGATGATCAATACACAAGAACGCTCGGAAGTCCGAATGCTTCAAATTCAAGTATGTTGAATTTGAATTGGAAGACGAATTGGCAACCCGATTTATTTACAACGATTACCATCTCTAACATGAAAGTAGGTAATCCGGGTACCGACGGTGCGGGTCATTATGTCAACCAATCCACCACATACGGCACCTATGGTATCCGTGGCGACAAGAGCTGGATGCAGAATAGGTTGCAGGCGTTCTTGGGTCTGAATTCGCAAAGTACGACCGGCCAAACCAAATTCAACAAATTGAACTATACGCTTGGTGGCGCATATCAATTCCAGTACCAATTCACTGCGCGGGCGGAGATGGACTTCTATTCCACGAAGTTCGACTACTCAAACGGCAGCAGTACTGCGAATGAAAAATTCATGTGGCTGCGTTTGGAAAAGATGTTTTAATGTAGGTTTTCGCGCGGCCCAACCGTCGCACTGGAATTTTACAACTGAAGGGGCGCGGCAGCATTGTCGCGCCCGCTTCGATTGAAGGAATAATGTCCTCTACATCCAACAACGATTATACCAATAACCGGACGAACTTATGGATAGTCATCGTAGGGTTGTTGTTGGGTATCCTTATGGCAAATTTCAGCGCAATATTCCCCACCGTGGATGTATTCGACTATCTCGAAGCCCGTTCGATTGACGCCTGCTTTCGTCTACGCGGCCCGATTAAACCCGAAACAAACGATGTCGTTATCGTTACCGCCGACGAAACGACCAACCGTGAAATCAGCCGGCAGTGGCCGTATTCGCGCGCAATTTGGGCGCATACCGTGGATAATCTGAACGCCGCCGGTGCAAAAGTTATCGCCTTCGATTTATTATTCGATTCACCGGCGGATAGTGCGGGTGACGAAGAGTTTGCGCAAGCGGTTAAACGTGCGGGAAATGTTGTGCTGGCGGGACAAATTGCGGGGATGAATAATAAAAACAATCAGCAAAATGACCCGGTAGTGATTTTACCGGATAAACGATTCTTCGAAACCGGAGCGCAAACCGGATTTGTAAATGTGGAATCGGACAATAATGGTGTCGTTCGTGTTTGCCGGACATTTTACACGATAGACAAGCGCAATTACTTGTCACTCGCCGCGTGGTCGTTGTTTCTGTATCGAAGTATCCCGAATGTATCCGATAAAATAATTGTGGTAAATCACAACATTTACATCGGCGGCCCTAAAATTGAATCGAAACTCGACGAAAAATTCCTAATTAATTATTATGGCCCTTCGAAAACGTTTCCCACCTATAATTTATCACAGGTACTTGGCGACAGTAATTTGGTAAAAGCCGGAAATCCGTTCGCCGGTAAAATTGTACTGATTGGTAATTCGATGGCAGGCAATAACGATTTTAAACCGACACCGTTTTCGGACAGGAACCAGAGGTCAACCCTAACCTCCGGTACGGAAATACAAGCCAATGCATTGCAAACACTGCTTTCCGGGAAATACTACCATTTCGTAAACCCATGGCTGCAAATTGCGATTTGGACTATTTTAGGAATTGTAGTCGTGTTGATAGCGGGATACCGAAGCATCTGGGTATCCACTTCAGTTTTGGTTTTGATGTTGGGAGTCGTTATCGTTACCGGTACGCTGTTGTTTACCCGATTCCAGTTGATTCCTTATTTCATTGCGCCAATCGGTTGCATAGTATCTACATTCATTATTACCCTACTAACACGGGCTAATCGAGGATAAATTTCAATGCCCCCACTTACCGCGAAAACAAGCCACTGGTCCGGTGCATGGATCGTGTTTATCGCGCTGTTTCTTGGGGTGGTATTGGCGAATATCAGCGAAATTTTCCGTTCCGTCGATATGTTCGACGAATTAGAAGCCCGCTCCCTCGATGCCCGCTTCCGCATCCGCGGCCCCGTCAAGCCCGTACCCAATGACATCGTAATAGTCACCGCCGATGATAATACCGACCGTGCCATCAACAAACGCTGGCCCTATTCGCGCGGAATTTGGGCGCATGCTGTGGACAACCTCAAAGCGGCAGGCGCTAAAGTCATCGCATTCGATATTCAGTTTGATGCTCCCGCCGACAGTGAAGGGGATATCGCCTTTGCCGAAGCGATGAAACGTGCCGGTAATGTGATTCTATCTGCGCAAATCACTGAAGAGCGTAGCAAATTTTTACGGGAACCGATATTTGATATTTTACCGCCGGAGAAACGGTTTACCAACGCCGGCGT
>CAZPUW010000395.1:2350-3238 GCA_964589795.1 uncultured bacterium | reverse complement strand
AATAGAAGAGTTGTTTCTTCCCAACGAGAGTGAATCAAGGATACTTCCACGTACTTCAAGCGTTCTACGTTTGTTACAGCAAATTCGCGACGAGGCGCACCGGTTTGCGGTAACTTTCCAGCAAAGTAGGCGCAGTACTTCTCTTAAATCACGTTTGGAAGAAATACCCGGTGTCGGTGAGTCACGGCGGAAAGCGTTGTATCTTCGTTTTGGCAGTATCACTGCGATTCGTAAAGCCCCGCTGGAAGAAATCGCCGAAACCGCGGGCATTGGCACAAAGCTTGCTGAAACTATTCTTGCGGCATTAGCCGAACCGAAGAAAGAACAACCTGATGTGGATAGTTTGTAATGGTGAATAACGATGACTAATAGGAGACAATATGAAATTCAATAGTGTTATTAACCGGATTTGGAAGAAGTTTACAATAACTGCATTACTTCTTCTGATTGCAGTAGTCGCATTTTACTACGGGTAACGAATCGCGGACAGCGCTGGTCTATCCGCCGTTCAAGCACACATGGGGCGTCGTTCGCGCCACTCCTGCGAAGCTCTTTATGCTAGTCGGAAACCGTGCGAAATTTGCCGAACCGATGGGCCTCGCTTGCGTTCGTCTGGAAAGTTGGGTCGATCCGAAAGTTACGGGCGCCGATGATGAAGTTGTAGTGTACGGTATAAACTCCAATCAGAACATGGTGATTTACAATAAGTCGATGTTCGAATTGGGCATCTATGGCGAACACGAGACCGGCAGCGCGCAGCTAAACCATCCGTGGGGAGTGGCGGCAAATGGCTTGGGACAGGTCTATGTTACCGATACCGGGAATAACCGGGTTGTGAAAATGTTTAATCCGAAATCGGAATTGCGGTACGTTAGCTCGTGGGGAACT
>CAZPUW010000395.1:0-2340 GCA_964589795.1 uncultured bacterium | reverse complement strand
GACTTCGGGCAATTCAATCAACCGCGTGGAATCGCACTTGATAACTACGGCAAAGTATATGTTGCCGACTTTCTGAATAACCGAATCCAGATATTTGATTCGGGCGGAAAGTATCTTCGTTCAATTTTCGGATTATTCGGACCGGCGGCGGTTGCCGCAATGGATGCGAATGAACGCTGGAGTTACAGTTACGGGCCTAGCCGCGAAGAATTTTTGATTGTTGTCGACTCGCTCGACTCGCGGGTGTCAAAATATTCGCTTGATGGAAAACTGTTAAAACGTGTTCTTGCCAGCGATTGGGGAGTAAGCTCTGCGCAAATGCAATTCGTTGCCATCGACTATTTTTCACAATCGTTACTAACCGACCGCAAAAACAACTGTATTTGGAAATTGGATCGCGACTTGAATTTACTTTGCAAATTCGGGCAAAAAGGAACTGCTGATTACCAGTTTGACGATCCCCGTGGGATAACACTGTACCGTAGATTTGGACAAATTTTTATCGCCGAACATGAAGGGGCGCAGTATTATTGGGTCGGTGTCGATTTAATGAATCCTCAGGCGAACTGGGATGAAAAAACACGAATGATGTCCATCACGGGCAATCTGAGCGAGACAGCGTTCATCGACATCGACTTACTAGACGCATCCGATAAATTAGTAACTCGTATAGGCATGACCCGCGGTTTTGCTGGGCCGTTTAAACTTGTGTGGGACGGTACGGTTCGTAATTTTCCTAAGAATGGGTTGACTGATGCTGAACAAAATCAGGCATCCCGCTATCAAGTTGGGAATCCGGTTCCTCCCGGTGAGTACAAAGTGAAAATTAGTTCGAAAGCGACGTATTCATCCATCAAAGATTTTGAACAAGTACAAACGCTTCCGGTTACGTTGTGAAGCGTTGAATCGAAGATATGACTGGAAAACTTCATCACGTTGAGATTTATGTGAGCGATTTGCAAAAGTCGCTTGTATTCTGGGAATGGTTCCTGTCCCAATTGGGTTATACGGAATTTCAAAAATGGCCCGATGGATGTAGTTTTCGGCTTGAAGAAACCTATATTGTATTCGTTCAGACTGAGGCACGGTTTCTTGATACCCCTTTTCACCGATGCCGTTCCGGACTGAATCATCTCGCATTTCATGCAGCTTCGCGCGAACAGGTGGATGAAATGACGAATGAAGTTCGCAAGCGTGGATATACTATCCTGTATGAGGATAGGCATCCTCACGCGGGTGGTAATAACTATTACGCATTGTTTTGTGAAGATCCGGATCGCATTAAAGTCGAATTAGTAGCACCATGACCAAAAAATCGTCAGAAACGATGAATTGCACATCTTTGCAAGCAATTTTGCTTGCTGAAGCCGTTATTTCGTTACAACGATTCGAACCTGATATGTGGAAGAACAAGTTTAGAATCGCGTTGGATGGTTATGTCAGCGATGTGTGGCTTTACGAAGCGATCCTACAAAGTTATCTGTTCTTAGGTTATCCTGCCGCCATAGAAGGGTTACGCACTTTGTCCGAACTCGTCGACGGTAAATCGCTCAATGAGTTCGAACCTTGGTCTAAATACGCTAAAGAGTGGTTGATTCGCGGCGCAGGAACTGCCGGTGAGGTGTATCGCCACCACCTTGGAACGCTGCTAACCCGGTTGGAAAAAGTGACACCGGAATTGACTGAATGGATGATTGTCGAAGGGTATGGTAAAGTGCTTTCCCGGCCACGCCTCCCATTACCGGTTCGGGAATTCCTGTTAGCAGTGCTGTTAGGGGAGGGTACTTTCATCCGACAATTTGAAGCTCACTTGCATGGCTGCCAGAATGTCGGAACACCAAAAGAGTGGCTCCTCCATTGGTTCGACAATAACAAGTCACCGATGAACGAGGAAGCAAAACCGGTGTGGCAAAAGTTTAGAGATAAATACTTATGAACGACATGGCACAAACGAATTTTCCATCCTGCAAAAAAGTATTGTCTTTTGTTGTTCTACTCATGGTATTCCTCACTGGTTGTAGTATGACTTCGCTCACGATGAAAGCCACAAAACCCTTGATACGGAACGCATTTCTCGAAGTGATGGATGAACCGGATCTCACTATAGCCCGTACCGCGATTGAGAGCGATTTGAAACTTTTAGATGGTGTATTACGGGAACGTCCCAACGACCGCGAACTGCTCACGATGTCGGCGATGGGGACATTTGCGTATTCGTACGCCTATGCTGACGATGATTCTTCTCAGCGCGCGAAACTGCTGTACCAAAGAAGCATGGAATATGCGTTACGTGGTTTGAAAACTTACGGATTCGAAGCATCGACAATGAATGCTCCAGTC
>CAZPUW010000394.1:0-3241 GCA_964589795.1 uncultured bacterium | reverse complement strand
ATTTCAGGATAAAAATAAAGGTTTGCGGAAGGAACATCAGGATTTGATGATGAAGTTGCACCAACTGGGCGATACGACCGGCACCGCGACTGCAGCTGAAGTGGATCATACCATCAAAGCACTGGCAGATAATCAAAAATTGGTAATGCAATCGGTTTCGAGTTTTATGACTGATGCAGTCAAAGTTCTTCAACCGTGGCAGGTAGCAAGATTGCAAATTTTCATTATCCGTTTCCCTGAGCGCGTAGAACAGATAATGCGCGAGCGTATGGGTGGAAATCCCGATGGTATGCATCGAGGGCCGGGCCGAATGCGTGGTCGGGAACCGGAACCGGATGACGACAGGTAAATAACCGATTTTTTCTATCGAATAGGGCGCTAACCACGCCCTTTTTCGTTTCTACCGGATAGCCCCGGATAATTCAGTACTTGCCGTTGGTATTACTTCTAACTATCTTTACAAATCTATTTTTACGATTCTACTCACAGAGGAGGGTATCCTTGTCATTCCCAGTTGAACATATCCGCAACATCGCATTTGCCGGTCATAGTGGTTCCGGTAAAACTTCTTTAGTGGAAGCAATACTTCATACTTCCGGTGCAATAAATCGGCTCGGTTCGGTAGATGACGGTACAACCGTATCGGACTACCGGAAAGATGAAATAGACCGCAAAATTTCCATTTCTACCACAGTCATGAGTCTGGAATGGCACAATCATCGCATCAATTTAATTGACACTCCCGGTTTCTCCGATTTTATCGGTGAAATGGTAAGTGGATTTAAAGCGGCGGATACCGTTCTTATTACCGTCCATTCCGTAGGTGGAGTGGAAGTCGGAACCGAGCATGCATTCGAATCTGCAAATGAACATGGATTGGGTTCGATGTTCTATATAAATGCCCTTGACCGCGAAAATGCTAACTTCGAACGTGTATATGAACAAATTCGTGATACATTCGGTTCGGGTTGCGTGGCATTGCAATATCCGATAGGAATCGGTAACGAAGCGTTCCACCAAATCATCGATTTAGTTCGCATGAAAATGCGTACGTGGAAAGATACTACCGGTAAAAGCGAAGAGTCGGAAATTCCTGCGGAACATCTTGCTAAAGCACAGGAACTTCGCCAAGCGCTAATCGAAAGCGCCGCCGAAGCTGATGACGCACTGATAGAAAAATATTTTGATTCCGGTGAATTGACTGACGAAGAATTGGATCGTGGCCTCCGCTTAGGAATCGTTCGCGGTAAGGTGCACCCAATTCTTTGTGGTTCCTCACGCAAGAATGTAGGTACTGACGATCTGCTCGATATGTTCGCCGAATTTTGTCCCTCGCCGTTGGAAGCAAAATCCGCTATCAGCGAAGATGGTACCGAGTATAAAGCTGATGTGAAAGCACCGGTACTGGCGCAGGTTTTCAAATCTACCAACGAATCGCATGTCGGTGATATTTCAATGTTCCGGGTTTGGGCAGGTACGCTGAAAACTGGGGATGAATATATCAACTCCGGTACGGGTAAACCGGAAAAAGTAGCACAGATTTTTCTCTTGACCGGTAAAAACCGTAAAGTAGTCGAAACGGTATCGTGCGGTGAAATTGCCGGTACCATTAAATTAAAAGAAACGCACACGGGAGATACACTTTGCGATGCCTCGCGTGTTGCTAAACTCAAACGCGTCGAATTCCCGCCGCCCGTGTTCCATCTTGCCATCGAATGCAAGAACAAAGGAAGTGAAGACAAACTCTCTACTGGTATGACCATGTGCCACTATGAAGATCCGACCTTCCTTTACCATCAGGATAGCGAGCTTGGCCAAACAATTATCAGTGGTCAGGGAGATGTTCATCTAAACGTGACCCTTGCCCGATTGAAAGAAAAAGTAGGTGTGGAAGTTGAAACTTCCGATCCCCGCTTACCTTATCGCGAAGCTATTCGCGGCAATGCGGAAGCCGAAGGAAAACATAAGAAGCAATCCGGTGGTCGTGGACAATTTGCCGTAGCTTGGATCCGAATCGAACCAAAAGAGCGCGATTCGGTACCATTAGAGTTTGTTGATGCCATTGTCGGTGGTGTCGTTAGCGGTCGTTTTATTCCTGCCGTCGAAAAGGGTATAACCGAAGCGATGAGTAAAGGTGTAGTCGCCGGTTACCCGATGATTGGTGTCAAAGCGACATTGTACGATGGGAAAGAACACCCGGTTGACTCGGATGAAACTTCCTTCCGCCTTGCCGGTATCAAAGGGTTCCGCGAAGCGGCGAAGAAAGCACGCCCGATTATTCTCGAACCTATCTTCGATCTCGAAGTAAAAGTTCCCGAGCAATATATGGGCGATGTCATGGGCGATTTATCCTCACGTCGCGGGAAGATTATGGGTATGGATACCGTCGGCCATACACAGGAAATCCGTGCGAAAGTGCCGCAATCAGAAGTCATGAAATATACCACTACGCTTCGCTCGATGACTGGTGGCCGTGGTGTGTTCCGCGTAAAATTCTCCCACTACGAAGATGTTCCCAGTGACATCCAGAAGAAGATGGAAGAAGCTTTTGCCGCGAAGAAGTCCGGTCAGGCTGAAGAAGAATAAGGAAGTTCCCGAGTGGTCGAAAGTAGGTGAAACGATTTTTCTTTTTTTTCTTTTCACCTACTACCTACCACCCACAACCTACCACCTATGAAAAGAATCTGGGCGCCGTGGCGCATGACATACATCAAAGAAGCGAGAGAAGGCACTGAAGGGTGCCTCTTTTGCCGTTTGCTCGCAGAAAAAAACGATGCGAAGAACTTCATTTTGTATCGTGGTAAAACTGCGTTTGTCATGTTGAACAAGTACCCTTACACCAATGGTCACATCATGGTGGTTCCCTATCTCCATACGTCAATGATACACGACCTCTCACCGGAAGAACATTCCGAGTTAGGCGCACTTCTTGCGCAATCATGTGACCATTTAACAACGATGGCGAAGCCGCATGGTTTCAATATCGGTATGAATCTTGGCTTAATTGCCGGGGCGGGTGTTGCCGACCATGTGCATTACCACGTCGTACCACGCTGGTCGGGGGATACCAATTTTATGCCGGTAATCAGCGATACCAGAGTCATCAGTGAAAGTTTGGAAGCGGTGTATGAAGCGCTGAAACCGCTTTATCATTAATAAGAACGAGTGTCGGGAAATAAGAAAACGAGCGCCAAAAGACGCTCGTTATTATTGTAACTAATTTTTGATTAACGCAATTGCC
>CAZPUW010000393.1:2612-3245 GCA_964589795.1 uncultured bacterium | reverse complement strand
ATTTCGGTACCCCGCAATTCGCCGCTGACGTTTTGCAAGGACTGCATAACGACACCCGGATAAAAATTGAACTTGTAGTAACCGGGTCGGCTAAAGCCCGCGGTAGACACTCATCCGTTCCTACACCAGTAGCGACTACCGCAACCTCCTTGTCCATACCTGTCTTTGAAACCGACGATCCAAAATCTCCCGAACTATTGGAAAAAATTGAATCAATACATCCCGATCTTGGCGTAATTGTCGCATGGCGTATCCTACCCGAATCAGTTTATTCTTCACCACGGCTGGGGACTGTTAATCTACATGGTTCACTGCTGCCAAAGTATCGCGGAGCCGCACCGATTCAACGAGCGATATGGAACGGTGAACTGGAAACCGGAATGACTGTTTTTTTGCTCGACAAGGGTATCGATACGGGAAATGTATTGTTGTCCCAAATCATTCCGATTGACCCGTTGGATACGAGCGGAGACCTGTTTAATCGTTTTGCACCGTTGGGTGTCGTACTGTTACAAAAGGCGATAACGGGGCTCACAGAGGGCATTTTGACGTTACACCAACAATCGTCAGAATCAGCAACACCAGCACCGAAAATAAAACCGGATGAGCGGCGGATTGATTGGGCGTACAACT
>CAZPUW010000393.1:0-2602 GCA_964589795.1 uncultured bacterium | reverse complement strand
ACTCTAATAATTTACGTTGCCAAATTCATGCACTCTCACCCGAACCGGGCGCTGTGACGAATTACGGTGATATCCGTGTGATTATATTGCGTGTTCGTGAAATATATAATGAAGAAAACCGGGAACCGGGAACAATAGTAATCGATAAAAAACATTTACGTGTCGCAACCGGTGATGGCTGGTTACAGATAGATGAAATCGCGCGTGAAGGTAAGAAAGCGATGAGTGGAGTTGAATTTTCCCGTGGCATTCAGCAATGGAATGGCGGCAAATTCGTTTCACGCAAATAAATTGCAATGTTCTCGTATTATGTGTTGTAAATGTAGTGCGTAATTACAATTGTCACGTTCGATATATAAACAAGTTTCTTTAGCCGTATACTTTTCGCGGCAATTTTCGTACTTATTCGAAACACCTATTCAAGCGATGGCTATGTAAGCAAATCGCATGACATCAACCACCACTATTGATTCAATGGGGGATACCATAATGGAAGATAGATCAACCGCAAATGCAAGTCCGTCTGGCGATAAAGGGCGTACGGGTCCGCGAAATCCTTCCGGTAATGTGGATCGTTCGCAACGTGCCCGTGCCCGGCTAGCGGCAATGGAAGTGCTAACAAAGATTGAGAAGCCGGGTCCACCACTTTCCGTGCGGTTGAGCCGAGTCTTTACCGACATGGATTTGTCAGATGCCGACCGTGGTCTCGCGACTGAATGGTGCAGTGGTGTGCTTCGTCAACGCTCCACGTTGGAAGCATGGCTCGGCAGCATTTACCAAGGGCCATTGATGCGCCTGCGACCCGATTTCCGGTGGCACTTGTTGATGGGTCTCTATGGACTCAAATTTCTTGATAAAGTGCCGGCGTATGCCGTTGTGTATGAAGCAGTCGAAATGGCACGGGCAAAGTACGGCGAAGGCGCCGCCCGGTTGACCAACGCGCTGCTACGTAATGCACAAACGACGGAACCGCCGCCTGCTCCGCAATCCACCATCGCCGATGAACTTGCTACCGAATATTCCCATCCGGTGTGGCTCGTCAAACGTTGGATAGATACATTCGGTGAAGACAAAACCCGCGAATTGTTGGAATGGAACCAATCCCCGGCGCCACTTTGGGTTCGTGTCAATCTGCAAAAGACGACCATCGAAGAATTCATGAAAATTCTCGAAACTGAAAATGTCGAAGCACGTCGTTCGGAAATGTTACCCGAATTTGTCGAGCTTATCGGACGAGTGCGGTTGCGGGGATGGAGTCCATTGGTTGATGGCAAGTGTACCGTACAAGACATCGGCAGTGGCTTGCCGGTTCATGTCCTTGACCCCAAACCGGGCGAACGTATACTCGACCTCTGTTCAGCGCCGGGCGGTAAAACAACCCAAATCGCCGAACGGATGCAGAATGAAGGTCATATCGTTGCCGTCGATGTTTCGGAAAAACGGCTCGAATTGGTCAATGACGGCATAAAGCGGCTTGGTTTGACGAACGTCGAGACGACATTAATGGATGGTCGCCAGTTTACCGCAGAACCGTTCGACGCTATATTGACCGACGTGCCGTGCAGTGGAACCGGTGTAATGGCTTCCCGTGCCGATTTACGATGGCGGCGGCAGGAAAGCGACCTCAACGATTTGATTAAGCTCCAGACCGAATTGCTGGATCATGCTGCAACGTTATTAAAACCGGGGGGACGTTTGGTATATTCTACCTGTTCCCTCGAACTTGATGAAAACGAGGCGCAGACCAAAGCATTTTCGGAACGGCATCCCGATTTTTATCTTGAAACCGGCAATGACAAACTTCCGGCCTATCGTGTGGACGAGGGGATGTGGAAGAGTTGGCCGCCTCGCGACCGGTTTGGCGGTATGTATCTGGCAAGGTTTATCAAACGGAAAGAATGATCATCCAAAGCAGAATCAAACGGCTTACAGCCCGGGTGTTGATGGTAGTCATCACTTGGGCTGTTTTGTTTTTAGTCTTTGACCGTCTGCTGATGCCACTCTACACCCGGAAATTCGATGAAGTAGCCATTCCGAATTTTGTCGGGGAGCCGATGTTTGAAGCGATGAGCGGTGCCGACAAAGCCGGATTTACTATCGTCCGCGAACGTACGCGCCCCGATGCCAAACACAATCCCGAAACGATTGTCGATCAACGTCCCGCCGCCGGTGAGAAAGCGAAAAAAGGACGCACGATTTTTGTTACCGTCGCTGCCCGAGTTTCGAAAGTGAAAGTGCCTTCGCTGTATGAACTCACACCTCGCGAAGCGGCGTTGAAATTGGAAGATGACGGCTTGCATCTTGAAATTTCCGCTCCTGAAATGGAGTATAGCGACCTTGTTACACCGGGCGATATTTGCCATCAGGAACCGGCACCGGGTACTGCCGTTGCGACTGCATCCGATGTCAAAATATATTTATCGAAAGGGCCGGAACCGGGGAAAGCAAGAGTTCCTGACCTCATCGGGATCGCGCTTGATAAAGCGGTTCGCCAACTGAAACAAGCCGGTTTGCATGCACTTGATCCGGTGTATGAACGGAGTCTTGATTTTGCCGAAGGGGAAGTTATTCGACAGAATCCCCCTTCCGGTTCGGTATTGGA
>CAZPUW010000392.1:0-3258 GCA_964589795.1 uncultured bacterium | reverse complement strand
CGGATCTATTCCGCGAAGGATCGCTCGAACAAGTTTGCGACCATCGTCCATTCGGAAAGATAGTCAGTAGAGTCCGCTGTGGATATGCTGTTGTCGAGTACTGATTATTGAACATATAGAAATATGGCAGAGTGCGAAATTCACCAAGTAAATCCCATGACCCGATCCACGGTAACGGAACAGGGTAGCCGTGTTGCTCGATATTAAATCCCATCGTAAGAAAAGCGGCATTGGTGCGGTAACCCATCCAAATCGTTGTATCCAGCATTGAGTAGGGAGGGGTCGATGCGGTAAAACGGATGCTGTCATTTTCTAAATTCGAGAAGACAAAAAATCCGAATTCATCAGTAGCGGTAGCGAATGTGGTTCCATTTCGGGTACGTGCCGTAACAATTGTATTTACCGGTGGGATGGAACGATTCCCGGTCTGTAACACGCCACCGATTGAATTACCTACTCCATCCGACCTCACCGCGAAATACGCTTGGTGCGTATTATCAGACGGTAAGTATTTAGGAACGATAAATTTTATCCCTTGTTCGGTCACTGCGAATCGTATACTTAGCGTATCTACACGATTTTGTAAGCGATTGTCCCCGTTCAGTGATCCGCGAAAAAATATTACATCGGGGTATAGTACCGTATAAAAACCGCTGGTAAATATCGTGAAAAACGGGAGCGTACCTTGCCAAGTACCGTCTTCATTTAGTGTTACCGAATAGGGGTCGTAATAATAATATTCATCAGGATTGGTGACTTCCCCATCGTTCACTTGGTAGTATACCTGTGCAATAAAACGATAGGTGCCTTTCAATTCTGATGGCACTTGTGTAGGTGCCGTTGGGGTAGATAGATGGTCGCAACTGGAAAATAGTAGGAACAGTGAAGAAACGATTAATAATAATGCAGATACAAAAATTCGGGAGAAGCTCATTGAATACTCCTTGTATGCTGTTTCATCGTAGGAAATCTATTCTAACATTGTACATAATCCTTCAGCTGTAATATAACGAATTTAACTACTATTCACACCTTCCCATCCATTGTTAGCCGATGGTTTTTGGTGCTGGGTAGGAAAAACTTGTAAATTACAGCTTCCTAACAATTCCGTATTCAACCTCCACTACTTTTTTACAGGATTAATCATGTTTTTATTGAAACGCGCAGTCTCTGCTCTTTGGTTCCTTATTCTTCTTCTCCCAATTCTCGCATATTCCGATGAAACTACTCACAACGCGAATATCAACGATATTCTGACTTGGAGCGGCGATTTCCGCTATCGCCACGAAACAACCGATATGAAAATCGATCCCGTTCACCGTCAACGTCAGCGGATTCGTTTCCGGTTTGGAGTAGCGGCTCAAGTCAGCGACGAATTTAAAGTCAATCTCCGGTTATCATCCGGTGAAACCAGCAATTCTGTTTCCGGTAACCAGACCCTTGGTGATTCCACTTCCGGCGAAGGGGAGAGCCGTAAGGTGGTGTGGCTCGAAACAGCGGATTTTGAATGGAAACCAATTCAGTATTTCTCATTCTATGGTGGGAAGTTTGGTTTTCCGCTATTAGCCACCGACCTCATATTCAGCCCCGAACTTAGCTATGAAGGTGGACTTGCTAAATCCGAGTTCACGATTTCTAAATCCGCGACAATGTTCGTCAATCTTGGTGAATCGTGGTTGCGTGAGAATGCACATACCAATGATCAAGGGCTGATGCTTTCTCAATTCGGAATTCGTGGAAATTGCCCCGATTGGTCATACATGGTTGGTGTTGGCTATTACGATTTCACTAACGTCAAAAACCAGCCATTGTTTTTCAAGACAGCATGTGGAAACAGCGTCGATACCGTGCATCTTGGTTCGACAACGTATGCCGGATATGCCTATGATTACAATCTGTTCAATTCAGCAGTAAGAGTTGAGTGGAACAGGTTACCGGTTCCCGTTGCAGTTATCGGTGAGTATGTAAAGAACACGGAAGTGACGAATCAGAATTCTGCGTGGCTGATGGGAATCCAAATTGGTAAGGCAAAACAAAAGAAAGATTGGTCGTTGTATTATTCATATCGCGTTATTCAGAAAGATGCCGCGATTGGTTCATTCACCGAACCGAATTTCGGCAATGGTGGGACGAGCACCTGTGGCCATAAAGTCGATATCGAATATATCCCGGTGAAAAATATCTCGGCTGCTTTGCATCTTTTTGACAACACCATCGACCCTGACCATGCGAATGTTGCATTTAAACGTCTGCAAATTGAAATCATGTTCCGGTTTTAACAATCGTCTCCAAAAAAACGGGCGGGTTTCATAACCCGCCCGTTTGCTTTCTTTTTACGACGCTACCCTTTCGCTCCCCACGATTTCCAATAATCGGCAAATTCAATTGACTTCGCCGCTTCAGTCATCTTCAACGGCTTGGTCGTATCTAACATCACTGCCATCTCGTCGGTAAATGTTTTTTTCTGAGTTCCTGCTCGTGCCTTCGGGTGCGGGCCGTGGGGAAACCCTTGCGGATGCAACGTTATCATCCCCGCCGTAATATTATCACGTGAAAAGAAATCGCCATCGTGATAATAAATAACTTCGTCATAATCGATATTACTGTGATAAAACGGAACTTTAACCGCATCATCATCCGTTTCAAGCGGTCGCGGTAGGAAACTGCAAACAACGAATCCTTTTCCGACGAATGTTGTATGAACCGGTGGTGGTAGATGTTGACGATGGGAGTTTACCGGTAGGATTTGATCCATGTTGATACGCCATGCGAACAAGTCACCTTTCCAGCCAATAATATCCAATGGGTGATGATTATAGTAATAATTCGTGTATTCACCATCGCGAAGGATGCAAACCTGATATTCACGATTTGGTTCGGTGGGGTAGCCGACCGGTTCCGGTATAAAAATCGATGCCGGGTCGTACAATGCATGCTGTCCAAGGATACCGCGTGATGGTTGTTCGATTTCTCCGCGAAATCCTTCGATGCATAAGAGGTCAGTAGTTTCTTCGATAGCGAACCGATGAATCGTTCCCTTTGGTATGACCAGATAATCCCCTTTACGGTACGGTATCGGACCAAATGTCGTTTCGCAGATTCCGGTACCCTTATGCACAAAGAGAATCATTTCTGCATCAGCATTGCGCGGCCAAAAAGTCATCGGTTGACCGATTCGCACCACCCCTAACCGGACATCGTCGTTATAGAGTAATTTTATATAACCCAAATTATCCAAATCGAGTTTGTTCGTATCGA
>CAZPUW010000391.1:0-3295 GCA_964589795.1 uncultured bacterium | reverse complement strand
TCGCCGATGACCGGCACCGAGAACGGCATTAACCGCTCGCCGAATTCATCGAGTACTTCGAGCCACACATGCCTGCCGCTCCCTTGCTTGCGGACATACCCTTTTTTCACGAGGGCATGAACGATATCGAACACAGAGGATGCCTTCATCCCGAACTGGTCGCCAATCTGTTGCAGAGTGGGCGCATGTCCATACTCGGTGATAAAATTGGTAATCCATTCGAGTACCGAGTGTTGGCGTTCCGTAGGCATTGGTCGTTCGTTCATCTTCATCTCCTGATTAACGGCAGATGGGGCTATCCGTCTCTACCTCATACATATTATACCTAATACGAATTAGGGAGTCAAGAGGCCTCGGCGAGAAATCGCAAAAAGGGGGGGGCGGGGGACGAAAAACGCCCTGCAATCCACTCTGCAGGGCGTTCCGGGGTTGAAACGGGTAATAAAAGTAGGATAGGTCTTATTCGGAACCCGCCGGACGCATTATGATATAATTCCCACTGTAATAACTGAACAAATTCATTCGTTTCGTTTGATATCCCGGACAAGAGACTTCTAATCCAACAGTACCATAACAGTACCTTGATGACAATTCAAATTGTCCCGTAGAATCAGCATAAATCGTTCCGCCGTGCAGTATGTCCACTCTTGCCCCGGCAATCCCGTCATAGTTTTCATCGACGATATAACAGAATAAATCATTGTTTGAGACATAACCCACCGGTGCAAATAACAGTGAAATACCAGCACTCGTTCCATGTACCGGCAGGTACGCATAAATCGGATTGTAACCCACTTTCGTTGCCTGCACCGTATAGTCGCCATCGGGGAGCGAAAGCACTGGATTACTTCCCAAAATGTTATATACATGGGTGGTCGTACCGGTAATAACGAGCTCGACATTCTCGATGCTCGGTGTTGATTCGATGTTACTGAAGTAAAAGCGAACCGGAATGGTGGTGGAAGTGAACGAAAAATTTACTACTGAATTGTGTCCGGGTACCGGCGTAATATATCGTGTTATGGATTGTTGCGGTTCGTACAGATGCGTCAGTCGATTATAGTTGTAATTTATTCCGACCCGTATTTGGGTTGCTGTAACTGGTATCATTCCACTGTATTCTCCATACTGCCCCGAATAAGCAAATGATGTCCATCGCATTCCGTTAAAATACTCTAATGTTGCGTTGGAGCAGCCGTAGCGATTTTCAATCTGAACGGTACCGCAAACTCTGATCTCCCCATCATTGAGTATGCATACGATACCGGAATTGGCATTATT
Organism: uncultured bacterium; assembly: GCA_964589795.1. GTDB lineage: Bacteria > Electryoneota > JAOADG01 > JAOADG01 > JAOADG01. The sequence continues at coordinate 2,014 of CAZPUW010000391.1, read as the reverse complement.
CACATACTTGCGAAGATATAATATGCGATTGTTGAATGAGTAGCTTTCGTAGCTTGCAGAATCGCCAATTACACTTGGATTAGCCGCGGAATCAGTTACGAAGACGGCATACGTGCCGTAATTGTAACAGTATCCCACGCGATTGCGGGATGGGTCGGATGAGCAGGTCTGAGTCCACCTACCATCCGCTCGAATCGTGAATGTGGTCACCGGTGGATAGGGGGTAATTGTGGGAGAATTGCTGCTGTTATTCTGATAGTCGTAAAAATAATCTCCCAGCATCGTCCATGTTCCGACCAACTCATACGGCAACGGAGTCCCATGCAATGGAACTTCGAAATGCATCTGTAACATCACCGGAACGTAATCCGGTGATTGACTCATCGCGATGGTTGTATCGAGCCGGGAGTCATCGAACGATGCCATTATACGTAACGTATCCGGCGCTACACCTCCAAACGCATAAAACCCGTATTCGTCGGTCAGCGCCGTATAGGTATGATCCGCTTTTGAAACTGCCGTCACGACTGTATTCGCAGGTGGTATTGCGGCATTCCCCATTTGCAGGTAACCACCGACGACATATGACCCGGTTTCCTGTTTCAAGCCAAACATACCTTGGCGGTCAACCATTTGACTGGAAAGATTTCTGACCAATCGCAACGAATAACCGTTATAGCTTATTTCGTATTGTATCGTGTCGGTGTTGGTGATGTAGGTGCTATCGGACAGGGCAGTTCCGCGCAGTATCAAGCGGTTCGGATATTGCAGAGTATAGTACCCGCGGCTATAGAAAAATCCGACCACTAAACCTTCCCATGTGCCATCGGGACGTAATGTCAATCGACCGAACGATGACCTGCCCGAAACTTGCGAATTGCGAATCATCCCATTGTTGTCAGTGGAAATCGTAGCCATTCCTACGAAGTTATATGTACCGGTTAATTCGGTGGGAATCTGATTCGAAGAAGTGGGTGACATCAATCTATCACATCCCGCAAGAACCAGCATGAGTGCAATAACGAAAAAAGATGTGGTGAAGAATATTCTTGACCGAAGCATGTTGTTATCCTTTAGTCAGTTGTATTTATAGGAAACAAGACAATTGAGCCATAACCTTCCGAGTTCACATTATATCTCACCGATTGGTAACCCGGATAAGAAACTTGGACACCGTAGGTACCACAATAATTTGCCGGAAGTTGAAAGTGGCCGGTCGAATCGGTATACACCGTTGTACCATGTAGTACATCGACACGGGCTCCTACGAACGGTGTAAAATTTTGATTATACACGAGTCCTTGCACGGCATTTTCACCGGTGATTCCTACTCGCGCCATCGATACATCAAGTTCGCTGTGCGCTCCCACAACTTTGAGGTAGGCGTAAACGGTAGTATACCCCGATTTAGTCACAGTAACGGTATAGTCTCCTTCATTTAGGTTCATACGCGTAAAGTTTCTGCTACTTAGATCGACTCGATTGTGTATTGTGTGAATGCCATTATCCAACAGCAAGTCCACTTCGCCGTTTGGATAAGTAAACGGTATTGTATTAACAGTAACCGTTACCGGATAAAGATTCGAAGTAAAATTAAAATTCAAGAAGTTATTTTGTCCTGCAACCGGTGTCCAGTTGTAACCCAAAATTTGATTTGATGGTATCGATTCATGCAGAATTGTGTTTCCTACGATCCCGGAGATATTTGCCCGGAGGGCAACAGTTGTAGTAGGTATTTGGCAACTGAAATCGCCGAATATCGTAGAATAACCGACAACATTCCACTCTCTACCATCAAAATATTCGATTTGCGCATTCGCAAGCGGATAGCGGCTATTCATCTGTACCATACCCGAGACCATTGTATTGTGGGTACTTTTTACACACACTATCCCCGAGTCGGAAAAATCAGTAGTGAAATAGAATCGGTTGTACTCTGAGATATAGGTAAAAGTATCACCCACGACGGATTGGTTAGCCGCAGAATCGATTACAAAAGTACAATATAAACTCG
>CAZPUW010000390.1:0-3298 GCA_964589795.1 uncultured bacterium | reverse complement strand
GAAAAAACCGCGTTTCACGCTGCCCATACGTTTACCGGTATCGATATATTTACCAAAGAGAATTTCATCTAACTCGTAATCGGGATAAATTTGACAATTAACTTTGATAAACGGCGCATTAACTCGACTTGATTTGCTGTGGATCGAACGCGCCGCAGTTTCTTTGCCGGTTCCGGTTTCTCCAATGATAAGAATATTGGATTGGCTTGGTGCGACGGTTTGAATTCGATTTACAACATTTCGTATCGCAAAACTCGTCCCAGCGAAAATACTTTCATAACGGTTTTGGTCGGTTTGTTTATCGAGATAATGAAGCTTCCAGTGGAGTTGAGAGAATTCGAGTGCTTTCTCAAGAAGCTTACCAAGTTCATTCAATTTAAACGGCTTTTTCAGATACCAGTAATCACTTTCATCGAGCGACGAAATCGCCTTATCCATATTATCTGCGGTTGCCATCAAAAAGATGATTGGCTGGGGAAATCGTTGATTAAGTGTTCGAATGAATTCGAGATTTTGGATATCTTCGGGTTTGATTTCGACAAGAATTAGGTCAAGTTCGTGCAAATCGAGAACTTCTATTGCAGAAGAGACGTTCGAGAAATACAAGCCAGTCGCGCCGTTTCGGGCAAAATACTCTTCGAGGATTTCGAGATTCTGCTTATCAGTATCGACGACTGCGATTCTCTGCTGTTCAAGTAGATTCATTCGATTTCTCTGTAACGTGAACTTGCTAACCCGGGGTGAGAAAAAGGAGATTACTCTCGATTTGTGACAATATTTCCGCGTTCAATATACGGCAAATTTTGCCTCTTGTTCGATAGTTCAGTAGGAATAAAATACCCACATAAACAAAACGAATTTACACAATTTTGTCTTTAGGTGGGTTAAACTTGAAGGTATATTCTGCCAAGTTATTTATTTCCAAACTGTAAACTTCTTGCCACTTATCGTAATACGTCCTTATCATGAATAACAAGCGGCCTTGTTCGGGCAAAATTTCCCAGTTCTTTCGTAAAAATTCGCGCAACAACCGTCTCATTCGGTTCCTTTTTACCGCGTTTCCGAGAAATTTACCACAAACGATATTGATTTGTAATGCAATTGGCGAATTTTGGTAGTATATACCAAAGTTCTTCGAATACCTACGTTTTCCAAACCTTCGAACTTGAGCAAATGAGGAATGTCCTTGCAATCTACGGTTGCCGGGGAAACTTTCTTTTCGTTTTAGAGTAAGTTCAGTCATCATGTCCGTAAACTAAAAACCCCGCTGCTCAGCGGGGAAAGTGAAAAATCAGTATAAATCTGGTTTATCGTGGTTTTTAGTGAACGTTATCAGCAAGGTATTGATTCACTAACAGTCAATCGCTTGCGGCCACGTGCACGACGTGCCGAGAGGACTTTGCGGCCATTTGCCGTCGCCATTCGCGTTCTAAATCCGTGTTTATTACGCCGTCTGCGATTGGATGGTTGAAAAGTTCGTTTCATGTTACTCAATACCTTTCCAGAAACTCTAAAAGCAAAAGTTAATTATACATCATTTCGCTAAGGTTTGCAAAATTAGTTACTCTCTCGGAGTAATTCATTCAAGATTTCAAAGTAGTTTACGTTGTAATGGTTATAACGCGTTCATATTCAGGTACTAACTCATTGTAGCGAATGATACCTATTCGCACAAGTTTGAGGTCTCAATAACCCCGTTCTATCTTGTTAGCAGCGATGATCCACTTACGTTGATAGTACTTCTTGTTCAACTGAGAGATGGTAACAGGCATCGAAAAGTAAGCATTTATGCACGAAAAACGAAAAGTCGCACTCTCTTCCGTTGGCGCAGCGATTATCATCACTGCGTTCAAGCTGATTGTTGGTCTCGAGACGAACAGCTTGGGTATTCTTTCGGAAGCTGCACACTCCGCGCTTGATTTTCTTGCCGCCGGAATGACTTACTTTGCGGTGACATACGGAGACCGTCCCCCTGATGACCGCCATCCTTATGGACATGGGAAGTTGGAAAGTGTCGCGGCATTAGGCGAGACAATTTTATTGGTTGTCACATGTTTCTGGATTATTTGGGAAGCAATCCAACGAATACTTGATCCCAATTTGGCAGATGTTACAGCGACGTTTTGGAGCTTCACTGTCATAATCGTTGCCATTCTTATCGATATTAGCCGATCCATCGTCCTCTCCAAAGCTGCCAAAAAGCACCATAGCCAAGCGCTTGCAGCTGATGCCCTTCATTTCTCGAGCGATGTCGCCAGCTCGGTGGTAGTATTGATAGGATTGATCTTCGTCTATTTTGATCTTGACTGGGTCGACGCAATCTCGGCAATGATCGTTGCAGTTCTGGTACTTATTGTGAGCATACGCTTAGGCAAAAGCACTATCGACACGCTATTGGATGTTAGTATACCACAAGAAGAAGAAGAATGGATTCGTTCTTATCTTGTCTCGCTTTCGCAACCTATAAATGGATATCATGGACTTCGTACGAGAAAAGTGGGAGTAACCCGATTTATCGAACTTCATCTCGAAGTCGAACCGACATTATCAGTCGAATCTGCACACTTAAGCGGCGATAGTGTCTCTGCGGCTATTGTAGCACATTTCCCCGGAGCAAACGTCACCGTTCACCTCGATCCCCGCGATGATTCCGCTGAAACTATCTAATACTGCGTTTACGAAACTTTCCACGTAATTTCTTTTAAGATTTCTTCTTTATCGCCGCGTTTCCAATTCACGTTGCACTTTTGTATCTTTTAGCTTGATTTATATTTACACAATTCACGCGAGATTACGTACAGATATGGGTTTGCGAGTAACAGTAACCGGCGGCGCCGGATTCATCGGTTCACATTTAGTGGATGCCTTATTGGATGCAGGGCATTCTGTTACAGTGGTCGATAATTTCTCTACTGGTTTCCACGAAAATTTGAATGCAAAGGCCGCGCTTTGCGAAGCGGATATATGCGAAATCGACTGGGGAAAATTTTTCAAAGCTTATGCTACCGACGTTGTATATCATCTTGCCGCTCAGTTGGATGTGCGTAAATCCGTCGCCGACCCGATGTATGATTTCTCGGTCAATATGACGGCAAGCGTTCGACTGCTGAATGCGTCAGTCGATAACGGTGTCAAGCGAATCTTATTCACTTCCAGCGGTGGTGCGGGATATGGTTCGCCAGATCCAAAGTTTATACCGGTCACCGAAGAGTATGCACCGATACCGATGTCGCCATACGGTGCAGCAAAAATGTCATTTGATTTATTTCTCGCTGCTACAGCATATACAAAGCCGATA
>CAZPUW010000389.1:340-3308 GCA_964589795.1 uncultured bacterium | reverse complement strand
CAAAAAAAGGCGGGATTTTATCCCGCCTTTTTTTACACTTCCTTCACCCATGCCGCCGTCTTCAAATAATCGGCAAATCGAAGTAACGGTATTTTGTACTTCGTCATCAGGTGATCTAAATCAGGATGGTATCCGACTTCATCAAACCATTTGTACATCTTCGCAAAATCGTCACCGAAAATTTTATCCGCCCCCTCATGCGGCAATACCTTGTACGCAAGCGGCTTACCAGTCGCTTTCGCAATCAGCGCCACGATTTCGGGCAGGGTTTTCTCATCACCGGCAAGTTCGATTTCCTCGCCGATCATATTTTCCGAACGCATAAACGCCATCGCCCCGAACGCGCCGATAGTATCGACGGCGACCAGTGCGAGCTTCTTGGTTTCCCCCATCGGGAGCGCAATCATACCGGCTTTCACCGCTGGTAATAAGTAAGCCGAACCAAAATTTTCCATGAAGAATACCGGGCGCAAAATTGTTGCCGGTAGTCCCAACTCATGAATGCGTTGCTCAATTACCCATTTCGATTCAAGGTGCGGGATACCGGTATTTCGGTTCGCACTCCCCACCGAAGAAAAGACGAGATGCTCGATACCAGCGTCCTTTGCCGCTTCCGCACCAAATAGCCCTTGCTCGGTCTCATTATCAATGCCCAACTCAAAGGGCGTTGTGACCAAATACATTTTCTTGACGCCGCGCAGGGCGTTATCAAGCGACTCGCGGTCGAGTAAATCCCCTTGCACAACTTCAGCGCCTAATTGTTTCAAGGCGGCGGCTTTAGCGGGGTTTCGGGTAAATGCCCGTACTTTCTGTCCCTGACTAATTAAATGGCGGGCGACAGCGCCACCTTGTTGGCCGGTAGCGCCGGTGATAAGGATATAATCGTTCATAACGGTTCCTTTGGGGTGATTATACTGATATTGGCTAATAATGAATTGCTATACAAGAGATACGAGACAAGTGCACTGCAAGCGTCTATGTAGTTGTGGCGGCTAGGTGCATAAAATTTATCCTATTTCGTCGTGTATATAACATTTGCTTTTAATTCGCGAGTAGTGAAACGAATTATCCTGCGAAGAAGATACGAAGTGGAACGATGTGCCAACCTTTGGGTAGTGCGGGCATCTTCGCCCTGCATAATACGTCCGACATTCTTGTTGGGCGATTCGTAGGACAGAATTCATTCTGTCCCTTGAAAGTTTCCTTGTCTGGTATCTTTTCGTGAGACAGACATTCTTGACGGACGATTTGTAGGGGGGTGCGTCAGTGCACGATTTATTAATTTTATTAGTGATATAAGTCACAAATTTTAAGTCTAATGAATTGTATTCGTCGTCTAACTCTATAAATAATAATTGTATAAATTTCTATCAATAAAGTTGTTTTTGAAATAGGTTCGTAGAAGAGTTGTTAAAGATTTTAAGAACATTTTTATTTTCAAATAAATGTAAGTGAAATTTTTATTTAACTATTTCAATACCGGTAACCTAATCGTATCACTTAATGTATTCAAGTTTCTGTAACTATTGTTTTTTTTGACAAACAATAATTGTACTATTTCTTGCAGTTTTTGTTAAAACTGAAAACTTTTCCTTCCAGATCGGCAATTGGAATTATTTCTGCACTCACGCTCACCCTACTGCCCTGAGAATCGTGATTTGAGGTCGATTATCATGATCGATGAAAAAGAACTCTCTTTTCTGCAAACCGCGGTCGAACGTTACCACTCATTCTTCGAACACTCGAGCGACGCCATTTTCGTACTGACGCTTTCTGGTAAGATAGTCGACGTAAATCAAAGTGCGTACGAAATGTACGGATTTTCGCGCGAAGCGCCATTAAGTATTAGTATCGGAGATATTAGCTCCGGTCAACCGCCCTATTCTCAAATTGATGCCGAAGATTGGATTAAAAAAGCAATCGACGAAGGGTCACAACGGTTTCCGTGGCGTTCTAAACGGATGGATGGAACGGTTTTTTGGTCGGAAGTCTGTTTGAAATTATTCACAATTGCGAACGAAAAACAGGTCGTTGCCGAAGTCCGCGATACCACTGATAACAAACAGTTGACACAGGAATTGGAGAGGAACCGCTACTTATTATCGGAAGCCCAAAGAATAGCGCATTTCGGTAGTTGGATTGTCGTTATCGGTGAAGAAAAGGTGACTTGGACAAAAGAGATGTATCGAATTTTCGGAGTCACTCCGGAAACTTTTGATTCGAATACCGCATCGTTCCTGAATCTCATTCATCCCGATGACCTTAGTTCCATGAAGCAATGGATGAAGTCAACGTTTTCAGGGACAAAAACTCCCGGTTTTACTTTTCGTATCGTCCGACCTGACGGTAGTGTGCGTTACATTTTGGGAAATGGCGATCCCATCCGTGATACCGAAGGTAAAATAGTCGAAGTGATAGGCACGGCTCAGGATATTACTGAACAACGTCTTGCCGAAGAGAACCGCGCTGAGGAAACCCTTTTTCTAACTGCACGGGAATGGCAGACGACTTTCGATTCAATTCCCGATTTAGTATTCGTTCAGGACATCCATCGGAAAATTGTCCGGGTCAATCAAGCATTCGCCCAAGCGTTTCAAACTACACCCGATCAATTAATCGGCCAGAATTGCTGTGAAGTGTTTCATGGGAAGCAAATACCGCACGATGAATGCCAATACGCTGATTCACTCCGGTTAAAACAACCGCGGACTACCGTGATGTTTGAGAAACGTTTGGATGCTTGGTTCGAAACGACAATTAACCCAATCCTCAATAATAGTGGCGTCGTAATTGGTTCCGTCCACATCGCCCATGACATCACCAAACTGAAAAAAAAGGAAATAGAACTCCGTGAAAGTGAACAGAAATACCGGCATTTATTCGAAGATATACCCGAGCCGATTTACATCAGTTCGCTGGATGGCACCCTGATCGATTGCAACCAAGCCGCGGTTGACTTATTTGGTTA
>CAZPUW010000389.1:0-330 GCA_964589795.1 uncultured bacterium | reverse complement strand
ATCGGAAAAAACATGATCATTCTTTATGAACAAAAAGAAATGCGCGAAAAAATAATGGAAACGATTTCGCAAACGGGATTTGTCCGTGATCGCGAAGTCACATTTTTAGATAAGAACGGTGTTCACCACTACTGTTTGATTACAGCATCGGTTCAAAAAGATAACAATGGTAAAATGATTGGTATCGAGGGAATCGTCAAAGACGTGAGTAACCGTAAGAAAGCCGCGAAAGCTTTGCAGGAATCGAGCCAGATTCTCAATGCTGTTCTAAACACTATACCAGTGCGGGTCTTCTGGAAAGACAAAAACCTTTTCTACCTCGGCTGTAAT
>CAZPUW010000388.1:0-3309 GCA_964589795.1 uncultured bacterium | reverse complement strand
ATTTATTCACTCGTTGTTGAAGTGCGATTGCGAAACAATCCAGCAATCTTCGCCAATGCACAGGTGTTAGTCATACCGATGGATAATCAGATTGGCTTATTCAATCTGAGTTTTACCAATGCGAAATCTACGCTGGTTTTTCGTCCCGGTGGACACGATTCGACACAAATCGTCGCACAAATACAGGATTCCAACGGCGGTGCAATTTCGGGCGTGACGATCGACTTTCAACTCATCCACACCGATACGTCAACATCAACGATACCGTATGTCGCGCTTTCGGCAATATCAGCGACGACTGATATCAACGGCAACGCATCGATTTGGGTATGGAATAATCCGAACGCGAGCATTAGTCATTTGGTATCTGACTCGATCAGCGCCACAATCCGCGGCATGTTGGCGGGTGCGCTGCATCGGACTGCCGGGATACGGGTTAATGTGATGCCGTTGGATATTCCCGCCTACTTGATACTGCATTGGTTGAATCCTGCCGATACTGTCGCAAGTGCCGAAGCGGGGAATGTGTTAGAACGACAATTTATTGTCGGTTGTGAAAATGCGTTACACATTCCCATACCGAACGTATCGATAAATTTGCAGTCAAGTGGGATTGGCTCTATACCTTATGTAACAAATTTGGGAGCGGCAGGAATTGATACTATAACGTGGTCATCTGATGGAACGAGTCCCGGACGTGCATCTATTTATGCCACTATCGCTGTGCCCGAATCTCCATCACTTACCGACACAATTTCATTTAATGTTCTCTTTGTCCCCACCTATCACCTATCTTTACTAATTCGTACTTCCCATCCCTATAACAATGGATTCTGGTCTGATGTAACACCCGGTGATACTCTCGAGTTTGATTATAAAGTACGCGATTGGCTTAACAACGCTATACCTAACCTTGGTTTTCTTTTTACTACCACCATCGGTATTGTAAATCCTATGTCGATAACAGATGCATCTGGTACTGCACGTGCTTATCTTCGGTATGATGCCGATACCTTGGCAAGTGGCATCTTCTCGACTTTTTGTCCACAACTGAATCTTGCTGATTCGATAAGATTAACAATAAGACCTGCAGGACCTGCTCCGGTGAGAAAACGACAATGAGAATCAGATATATCGCGTACATCGTGCTTAGCGTGATGATTTTGTTTGCTGTCGGTTGCCGCCGTCAATCAACGAATCCGCCGCCGCCATCGAACACGCCATACCACATCGTTCTTACCGGTGCGACACAACATACCGCGGTTCCGGGAACACCGCTTGCCTATCAGGCAATCGTAATGCTACCCAACGGCAATTATTTATTGGATAGTGTGTTGGTGTGGTGGAGAGTGCGGGGCCGGGGTGCTTGGAACACAACCAGTTCGTACACCACCAATGGTATTGCGACGAATATGTATTCACTTGGTGCCGGTGTCGGAGTAGATACGCTGACTGTTGCGACGATGAGTGGTTCCGATACGGTGCGGGGAACACTCGTGCTCGCACTCACAGCGGGGGCACCGAGCCGCGTCCATTTCCTGCAGGCGAATCAATTTGAATTTCTCGCAAATAGTCCCGCGGAAAGCATCGGTGTCGTGGTTTACGATACGGTTTTCAATCCGATTCATTATCCGCAACTCAATTGGAATTGCAACTTGGGGATGATTGTCGGCGCGGGGACATCTTCTACCGGCGACACAGCGTATGCGCTGTTTTCTATTTCGAATCGCGCGGGCTACGGCAGGTTGTGGGTGACGACGACGGGCTGCCTTTCTGATACACTTTCCTATCATGCCTACAGCAACATGATGCCGGTGTTGTCGATTATCGGCCCATCGAGTCATGTCGCCTATCCAAACGACACCATTGCATTCAGCGCGACACCGACGCTCTCCGGCAACCTCTATGCCGACAGCATGTATTATCACTGGAGTAGTAAAGATTCTTCCGGTCACGCGAGCATCGGTCATTGGCTGCGTCCCGATGGGTGGAGTGCAACCGGCAATATGGTGAATTATTACGTGATGGGGACGGGTACGGGTATCGACACGCTGATGGTTACTGGCTATGTTGCCGCACTGCAAGATAGTGTGCGTGCGCGGGCAGGTTTTGCTCATGTACCGGGTCCGGCAAGAAATTCAACGTTGTTACCGAGTACTGGAGCGGTTTACCCAAACTCAATAATTCATCCCACCGCAGTCTTCAGGGATAGTGTGGGTAACATTGTTCCGCGTGTTCCGGTGACGTGGGGTTGTACGACAGGGATGGCATCAATTACATCAGACGGATACTCATCAAATGGTGACACTGCAATCGCGACGATGACGGTTGGTACTACCTACGGAAATTTTCGGTTTTGGGTGACGACATCGAATATGCTAACCGATACCGCACATGTTACCGTGCAACGCGCCATCCCGGGCACACTGACGTTTTATGCCGACACCTCTTCGTTACAAGTTTGCCGTACTTTAGGAAATGATAGCACTAAACTTCATGCAAATGTCGGTGACGGAAATGGCAACCCCATTGGCGCCGGTACGCGGGTACTATTCCAATTACTCAATTCGAGTCAGTTTGTCGACACCACAAATGGAAGCCCTTATTTCAATGGAATCGTCAGTGACACAATTACTGCAACGACCAATACATCCGGTGAAGCAACCGTAACCCTCTTTTCAAGTACTCACACCGGAACCGCTCTCCTACGCGCGTTTGTATTAGACAGCAATTCGCATCAGACAACGATTCAAGAGACGTTATCGAATATTGTTATCCATGCCGGCCCACCCAATCGGATGAGCTTGTCTTACTACAATGTTGGAACGCAAGCGGGTAATAGCCAGTGGTTGATATACTTTAATTCAACTTTACGCGACCGTTATGGTAATCCGGTAGGGAACGGCGATTCCATTACTTTTTCAGTCGGCCCGGCGGGTACGGCACAACTCGATCAAACCAGTACCTATACCGGCAATGTGGGGCCGAGTGGCCAACATCTTCCGGGTGTCGCTTTTACTCAACTACGTTATCCGAGTGCGAATACGTTTGATTCGGTGATGGTATATTCGTGGTGCATCGGGCTCGATTCAAGTAACGCACATATTCTCTTACTTGATTCGATTTATATTGCACTGCCCCTGCAACAAGGGGCGATGCAACTCCACGTCCAACCGATGACGTTTACATTTACGCGAATGCCACGGGTGGATGCGGTAGCACATACCGTATATGCAACAGTGACCGACGGTTACGGTACGCTGATACACGGCTGTCCGGTTAACTTCAGCGTGCAGCGCGGTAGAATTT
>CAZPUW010000387.1:0-3311 GCA_964589795.1 uncultured bacterium | reverse complement strand
TTACCGGTGTATGCCTGCTCTTTGGTGCGGGCGTGGAGCGCAATGAATTGGACGCCCCAACTGGCGAACCATTGCATCGAATCGACCACATAAATCGTCCGGTCGTCCCATCCCAGCCGCATCTTGACCGTAACCGGCGTGGAAACCGCATCCACCACCGCACACACCACCGCTTTCAGGTTCTTCGGCGGCAATTCGAGAATGGGGCAAGGCAACACTTTTTCGTATCCGTCCGGTTTCAGCAAACCCGCCCCATCGCCGCGCCCGGCAATCTTCTTGACGGGGCAACCGAGGTTGATATCGATGAAATCGGGGTGTACTGCGCGCTCGACGATTTTCGCGGCACGCGCCATTTCATCGGGGTTGGAACCGTAAATCTGCACGGAAAGCGGACGCTCGGCTTCTTCATATTCCAATTTGCGGAGACAGGCGTTGATTTCGCGGACGAGCCCGGCGGCGGGGATAAATTCAGTATAAACAAGGTCGGCACCATGCCGCTTCATGACGCGCCGGAACGGGAGGATAGTGACATCCTCCATCGGTGCAAGCGCAAGAATCGCCCGTTTTTTCGATAAAAACAGGGATTGGACGTTGGGATGAAGGGTATTCCAGTTAACAGGTGCCATGAAGTAATATACGACGGGGAACAGGGAACGGGTAACGGGTGGCAGTGGGTAGTATAGGCGTCCCGCCTGTAACTGGCAACCGGCGACAGGTAACCGGCGACCGGTAAAGGCGTCCCGCCGGTAGTAGTTGTTACCGTAGGGTAGGATTTATCCTGCCCAACCCGTAGCACCAGTTCCCGGGTGGTACAGGTCTCCAGACCTGTGTCTGCTTTTTTATTTGAGTCGCAATAAGAGGTGAATGTATGTACAATGAGTCTAACAATGAGTCTAACGAAGTGTCTAACGGGAATGCTAACAATGAATCTAACGGTGGGTGGTGAATGTTGGATGGTATAAAGGATAAAAAAAGATATAAGCAAAAGGTCGCCACGTCGTTCACTACGTATCTGCTTCGCAGGATACTTCGTTCCACTCCTCGCGAATCAACCGCCCCTACCCCGTTATTTGAGGAGCAATAGCTTTTTTGTCTCCTGAAAATCACCCGCCGATAACCGATAGAAATACTCACCCGATGAGAGATTCTTCCCATCGAATCGAACTTGATGGATACCCGCATTTTGTGGTGAGTTGATAAGAGTAGATATTTTTTTACCCAATAAATCGAAGAGCTCTAATTTTGCGATTCCGGGTTTAGCAAGTGAATAGGTAATGGTAGTGGATGAGTTGAATGGGTTGGGGTAGTTTTGTTTCAGTGCATATTCACTAGGGACAGGAATTCGTTCTGAAGTAATGGTAGTTGAATCCGCGATCAAACTCAGTCGGGTAGCAAAACAATCACCAAAATTGTTCGCTCCTCCACCGTTGTAGGAAGTATCGTAAGCCCCTGAAGTAGTTGGGAAGTTTGAACCAGTTGTATTTCCAACCAAGATAAATCCACCGCTACCGTCACGTGTTATACCATTAATCCCATCCTCACCACTTCCTCCCAGATAGGTACTATAAAGTAATTGCGAAAAAGAATTGTTCAAATGAGCAACATACCCATCTCGTATTCCACCATTGTATGCAGTACAATAAGCGCCGAACGAAGTTGGGAAATTAAGACTAGACGTATTACCAGCCACAATGACACCGTCAGTACTGTCCGTCAGTAAGCTCCATCCATCATCATCAGCTGATCCGCCAAGAAAAGTACTATTAATCACCTGCGAACCAGTGCTATTTATTCGAGTTACAAATCCATCCCCCGATGAACTACCACCGTTATATGAGGTGTCAAATGCATTAAGAGATATTGGAAAATCGATACTGTGTGTAGAACCTGTTACTATGACACTTCCACTATCCGCTGTAATAACTTGTACACCGCCATCATTACCCGATCCACCAAGGTAAGTACTGTAAAGTAGTTGGGAACCGGTACTATTTAGATGGGTAATAAAGCAGTCATCTCCTCCATTAAACGAAGTATCGTAGGCACCGACGGTTGTTGGAAAATCCGTACTGTTCGTCCAACCGGTAACGAATGCTCCACCAACACTATCTGAGGCAATTCCGAGGCCCCATTCGACGTTAGAGCCGCCAAGATATGTACTGTAAACCATTGCTGTTCCCGAACTGTTAAACCGGGTAACGAAACAGTCGTTAGAGCCATTGTAAGTCCGGTCATAAGCGCTGCTCGAAGTAGGATAATCGTCGCTTCCAGTATAACCGGTTATAATAACGCCACCATTACCATCATTAGCAATTGCTCTTGTTTGATCTTCACCAGTACCACCAAACAAATCGCTGTAGATTATTTGCGAACCAGCACTGTTGAGGTGAGTAACAAAACAATCTGTTAAACCTCCCAACAAACCGAAGTATTGTGTATGGGGAAAACTGAGTAAACTTAATGTCTCACCAATCACAAAAACTCCACCATTACCATCATCGACAATCCCCTCCGCATAGTCGTCGCCGGAACCACCAAGAAATGTGCTGTAAAGTAATTGCGAACCGTCAGCATTGAGGTGGGAAACGAAGCACTCGGAGTTACCATTTGGTGTAGGATCGAAAGCTCCGCCAGTTGTAGGGAAATTGCCGCTGGTAGTGGAACCCATGACAATGGCTCCACCGTTATCGTCACTACAGATACCATATCCGGCATCATCCCCTGCACCACCCAAAAACGTGCTGTAAATCAGCGGATCAATCCTCAGTGTATGTTCCTTCTGATATCCATTCGGCAAGGTGATACCAAATTCATTCTTATTCACGATTTCGAATTTTGCATTGACTTCACTTCTCGAGCCCCCGGATGAGATTTGATACACTTGGGGAAGTGCAGTGCGGAGTTCGCCGAGGGATGTGGGAAGGCGCAATTCCTTGGCAGGCGCTGGGCATTGGGCATTAGGCATTGGGGAAAGAGAAAGATCGCCTTCGAGACCATCGCACGACATTCGGATTTGAGAGGGGTCGGCACCGGGTTGGACAACAAAATCGAATTCCAATTTTCCATTCTTTTCATACCACTCGATATCGATTCCATCCCACACATCACGGTAAGTAATGTTCGTATAGTTCCGGCAATTCGGTGCCCATTTGGTAGAGTCGTTGCCGAGGAAGTAGTTATTGCACCATGGTAATTCGCCGGACGCATCCACACTGATACGCGAGGAACGAAGGACGCTACATTGTGCGTCCGTAGTGACGTGGCGATCCTTTTCTTGTATCTATTCCCGAATCCCGAATCCCAAATCCAGA
>CAZPUW010000386.1:0-3325 GCA_964589795.1 uncultured bacterium | reverse complement strand
GCAGAAGTTTTCGATTACGCGAGGACTTTATTGCAGGTTGTACAATACTTAATCCGACGGCGAACAAATTTCACGCCGCCGTCTTCGGTCTTGATCGAATTCACCCGCAGGGTCGGTGCCGACAGAGTTTCTTTGTTGCAATTCGGGCAGAACACCATCAACGAAGCATTTTTAATCTTCTTGACTTTTTCACCGAACGTTTGTTGCTTAGCCATTTTTACTCCACTTTACCCGTTATACGTAACCGGGTACAAATTCCGTATCTCAAGTTACTTCGTTTCGCGAAACGTTGTTACTTTTCGTTCGTATTTGCAGAATTTCTTGAGTTCCAACCGGTCTGTGGTATTTCGTTTGTTCTTTTCAGTATGGTAACGAGCTACACCCGGCATACCGCTCTTGCGGCAGTCGGTACATTCCAGTGTAATATTGATACGGACTTCCTTCGATTTGCTTGCCATTCAGACATTCCTCCAAAGCATAGTAAGATACACATTTTGACGGTAAAGTCAAGTCGGGCAAACGACCGCTTGCCCAAACGAATGCTACGTTGTATTATTCATCACTTTTAAAAACATAATCTACATAAGTCAGGTGGGAGTTACCATATGCGTCGTTTCGGCGAAATCTTACAAGAAGAAGGGTTGGTCTCGGAAACCCAATTACACGAAGCACTTCAAATCCAAAAACACTCGAATCTCAAGGTCGGCGATGTAATGCTGAAACAGGGTTCCCTGAAGTCACACCATATCGAACAAATTCTCGATCACCAGCGTGATGTCGCGCCATCCCTGCGTTTCGGGGAAATTGCCGTCACTCTTGGGCTCGTGGAAGCGCACAAAGTGGATGATGCAATCCGCTACCAGCGCACCAGTAAAGGGATGTTGGGCGATATCTTAGTCGAGCTGGGGTACTTAACCGAGCAAAGACGCGAACAAATCATGGAAATGCAGGCACGCGACCTGACGTAAACGCTTTGAGTATCGCAAACCCTTACGGCTCCCAATGCGGAGCCGTTTTTTTTTACTGTAATCTTTATGTCCGGTTTTCCTGCATTTTGCGAACAACTTTCAAAACGAGAGACCGTGGTGAGAAACGCACCGTTTGTGTAAGAAAACGATTTTTCCAACCGGGAATTGCAATACGTTTACCTGCCATCATCGCTTGATAGCCGCACACAGCAACCGATTGCGCAGTCATGATTCCCGAACGAAACAAATTTGATTTCATCATATTCGCAGTGCGTTGAAAGTTGGATTCGGTTGGACCGGGACAAAGAGTAGTTACTGTGATATTGGTCTTCGATAACTCCTCCGAGAGTGCCTCACTAAATGAAAGAACATAAGCTTTGGTTGCATAATAAACCGCCATTAATGGTCCCGGTTGGAAAGCAGCCGTGGAAGCGACGTTCAGGATACGACCGGAATTTTTAGGATAGCGCTGTTGCAGGAATAATTTCGTCAGCACAGTGAGTGACTTGATGTTGAGCTCGATCATTGCCGTCTCGGCGGTCAGCTCGGTTTGCACAAAGTCCCCGAATAATCCGTAACCGGCATTGTTAACCAGTATTGTTGGTTCGATATGCCATAGCTCAAGTTGGCGATATATGGCAAACGGCGCATCCGGGTCGGATAGATCCTTCGCATAGTACTTAACGTCAATGTGATGGGTTTGTTGCAGTTGCTCAGCGAGTTCTTGTAAAGCAGTTTCGGAGCGAGCGGTCAAAATTAGGTTATTTCCATTTTCAGCAAATATTTTTACTAACTCTAAACCAATGCCACTGGTAGCTCCTGTTATTAACACCGTTTCTCGTGACATGTTCGCACTCTCCAAAAAGTTGTAAGAAAGGCGGTTTCTCTTGAAACCGCCTATTCATTAGTAATACGAATTATTTGAAATCGCGCTTACCGGACTGCCACAACGCTTGATACTGCCCGATTAGCGTGAATGCCTGCTCCAACACATCCTCCGTCGGCAGGAATACGAACCGGAAGTGCTTCGTACCGGGCTTTTGCCCAAATCCGCTACCGTGTACAACCACCACTCCGGTCGAGCGGATGAGCCCTTTTACCCAATCTTCATCCTCCCCTTCAATATCCAACTTCGGAAAGCTGTAAAACGCTCCGGTCGGCTTCACGACTGATATTCCCGGTATGTCGGAAAGTTTCTTTACGCTGATGTCACGGCGTCGTTGCAGCTTTTCTTTGACACCGTTCAGGAACGATTGGTCGCCGTCGAGGGCAACCGGTATCGCAAATTGCATCGGATGGCTTGCACACAACCGTGCCCGCAGGAATTTGTTAATCGCTGTTACGTAATCTTTCAATTTCGCTTCCGGGCCGGAAACGATACCCCATCCGATACGCCATCCCGGTGATAAATACCCTTTGGAAAGCCCGTTAAATGTGATGCACGGCAGGTCTTCCGAAAGCGATGCGATACTGGTATGGGTCAAACCATCGAGCAGAAGTTTATCGTAAATTTCATCGGCAAATACCACGATGTTGTGCACCAGCGCCATCTCGACGATGCGTTCCAGTGTTTTCCGCGAATACAGTGAACCGGTCGGATTGTTCGGATTGATAAGAACAATCGCGCGCGTATGCTTGTCGATAAGTTTTGAAATCTCGTCTGCGGAAGGGCTCCACCCCTCTTCTTCATTTAGATAGTAGGCGCGGTACTCGACATTCAATTTCGAAAGAATCGCCGAATAGAGCGGATAGCCGGGTGTCGGGCAAAGTACATTATCCCCGGGGTCGCACAACGACGTTAAGGCAAGGTCTATCGCTTCGGACGCACCGGTGGTGATAAATACATCGCGTACAGGTTTTATCCCCTTGCGGGCTGCTTCTCGGCGGATTGCCTCGCGTGCCGGTTCGATACCCGAACTTGGCGAATAACCGTTATGCGAACCGATGCTCATCCCTTTCGCGACGGCATCTTTCAAGTGTTGCGGCGTATCGAAATCGTATTGGTTGGGATCGCCGATATTTAGCGCGTAAAGCTTACCACCGCGGGCTTTTACTTCATCTGCGACAAGTAGGACATCACGTACTGCGTAGTGGATATCACGGGAGCGGGTGGCGGGTTGAATCGTGGACATGGGAACCTCAAATGTGAATCAAATATGAACAAAAAAGGTACGAATAAAGCTTTTGATGGACAAACTTTTACTTTTTTGCGGGTGGCAATTCTAATCGGGAAATGCTATCTTGTTGACTCGGCATTATGGTTTTATAACCAATACCATCACTTTTTTGTTTTTCTTGCCTGAAGTCTCCGGAAAGGAAGTTCGTATGCGGCAAATTGGCTTGCTCATTTTGTTTTG
>CAZPUW010000385.1:0-3345 GCA_964589795.1 uncultured bacterium | reverse complement strand
ATGTTATCAAGGATTTGCAGGAAGAGGGGAAACTATGAACATCTTCACTACCTACGATGTCACGAAAGAAAGCGAAATGATTATGCCGTTAGAGTTTTCTCGCTCTAACCGCCTGATGCATGTCGATAAAACCTTCAAAGCGGAAATATCGAACGTTATTCGTTTGACGGATATGGAAAAATTGTTCCATGTGCGGATTTTGGACAACGAAGAACGCGATCGCTTCACGTTTCTCCCCGGACAATTTGTGATGTTAGAGGTTCCGGGTTACGGTGAAGTACCCATCTCAATTTCCGGTTCCCCTTCGAATAAAGGGTACATCGAACTGTGTATCCGACGTGCCGGAACCGTCACGGCATTACTGCACAAAGCACGGCGTGGCGCACGAATTGGGATTCGCGGGCCGTTCGGTAATTCGTTCCCAATGGAAAAGATGAAAGGAAACAACATCCTTCTTATCGCCGGTGGATTGGGTCTTGCACCGTTACGCGCACCGATTTTCTTCGCGACGGAGAACCGTTCGGAATTCAAAGAAGTCCACATTCTTTATGGAACACGTACTGCGGATCAACTTTTGTTCGATTATCAATACGACGAATGGCGACGCATCGACGATGTAGATTTGCAAATTATTGTCGAGCAAAATACCGGCGGTTGGACCGGAAAAACCGGTATGATAACGAAATTACTCGACGAAATGACCATCGATCCATTACATACCTACGCCATCGTTTGCGGGCCGCCAATCATGTTCAAATTCGTTTGTAACCGCTTGCGCGAAGTAGGTGTTCCGATGCACCGCATGTTTGTTTCGCTCGAACGCAGGATGCATTGTGGGATGGGTAAGTGTTGCCGGTGCAATATCGGTTCGACGTTTATCTGCGTGGACGGCCCGGTATTCGATTACTGGTCGGTCTTGAATTTGAAAGAAGCGATCTAACGGGAGTGTAAAATGAAATATCTGAGTATTGAACCGTCACGCCCGAAAATCGCCATTTTCGACTTTACCGATTGTGAGGGTTGTGAACTGCAATTGGTGAATAAAGAAGGAACACTGGTCGATTTTCTAAAGGCAATCGACGTTGTGGTATGGCGTGAGGGTATCACCAGCGATCGCGACGATTATGATATCGCATTCATCGAGGGCTCTATCAGCCGCGCCGATGAAATCGAACGGTTGTTGAAAATCCGGAAGAAAGCGAAAGTATTGGTCGCCTTCGGGACTTGTGCCTGTTTCGGCGGTGTCAACCGCCACAAAAACGCACATAACCTATTCGAAGCGAATCGCGAAGTGTATGGCAATTCACCCAAAGACACGATGCCGGTACGCTCGATTAAAGAATTGGTTCATGTCGATTTCGAAATACCGGGTTGCCCGGTTCGTAAATCGGAAATCGAACGAATTGTACAGCATTTGATTTGGGAAGTCCCTTATCAATTCCCGGTATATCCGGTTTGCTTCGAGTGCCGGCAACGATTCAATATCTGCCGGTGGGAACTTGGCGAAATGTGTCTCGGCCCGGTATCGGCAGCAGGGTGCAATGCACCGTGTCCGACTGGTGGAATGGGATGCTGGGGATGCCGCGGCGAAGCGGCTTGTCCCAACTTCGATGAATTTTTTGAAATAGCAGCAAAACGCGGATTTACCCGGGATGAAGTCATCGAACGGATGAATTTCTACGGTGGATTCGATAGCGTGACGGGGGCAAAAGAATGAAACTCGATCTGAATGTTGACGTTCATCATCTAACCCGCGTCGAAGGACATGGGAATATCCGGGTTCGCGTCGAAGCCGGAGAATTGAAAGAAGCGGCTTGGGAAGTCGTGGAAACTCCACGTTACTTCGAAGTGATGCTCAAAGGGAAACGGTACGACGCCGCCCATATCCTGACTTCACGGATTTGTGGTATTTGTTCCATCGGCCACACGCTCGCGAGCTTACGTGCGACTGAAAGCGCGTTCGGTGTGGAAATTCCTGACGTAGCGAACAAAATCAGATGGCTTGCCAAACATGGCGAAACATTGCAAAGTCATTATTTGCACCTGTTTTTCCTTGCCGCACCCGATTTTCTTGGATTGCCAAGCGCATTACCGCTAATCGAAGCAAAACCGGAAGTGGTACACATCGCAGCACGGCTCAAAGGGCTTGCCAACGACATGTGCGACCTTATCGCAGGGCGGACAACACACCCGGTGTCGATGCACGTCGGTGGAGTTACTAAAGCACCGAGTAAACGGGATTTACTAAAACTGCGTGACGACCTCCATCGTTCGGTCGAAGATGTTTTATCGACTATTGCGATTTTTAAGACACTCGAGTTACCCGACTTCACCCGCGAAACCGAATTTGTCGCCCTGAAAGGTGTTAAGGAATATCCGTTTATCGGCGGTGAACTGGTATCTACCGACGGCATAGTAAAACCGGAAGCGGATTACCGGGCGATGACCAACGAATACGTCGTCGATCACAGCACCTCGAAGTGGTGTAAGTTGTCGCGCAATTCATTTGCAGTCGGCGCACTCGCGCGTATCAACAATAATTACAAGTTGTTGCACAAAGAAGCGAAAAAGGTTGCAGAAGCGTTCGGATTAAAGCCAGTTAACCACAATCCGTTCATGAATAATATCGCCCAATTGGTGGAATGTGTTCATTGTACATATGAGTCGATTCGGATAATCGACGAGCTTGTTGCGATTCCTGAGCCATGGAACATCCGCGCCGAATTCAAACCTAAAGCAGGTATCGGTGTGGGTGCGGTGGAAGTACCACGGGGTATTCTCTACCACGAATATGAATACGGCGAAGACGGACGAATTATTCGCGCGAATTGTATCATTCCGACGACGCAAAACAATGCAAACATTTACGACGATATGGGTGCATTGGTCAGGCACTACACCATCAAAGGGATGACTGACAAGAAACTGGAACTACTTTGTTCGATGTTGGTTCGGGCGTACGATCCATGCATTAGTTGTTCAGTGCACTAAAACCATCTACGGGGCGTCGTGAATGGCGCCCCGACTTCTATTATTTCTACTTTCGGTAGTGCGGCAGGGAATTCGTATATTTCGGCATGCCGACCCATACCGTCACTATCCAACTTCTCAATTACAACTCAAGCGAATATACCATTCGGTGCGTGGAATCGATTCTGGAGAAAACCAATCCGGAATTCGATTACTCAATAACAGTTGTCGATAACGGCAGCCGGGATGCAGAGAAGGAAAAGCTTACCCGCCTCCCCACCCATCTGCGCTTGAAAGTAGTCTGGAGTAATTACAATCGAGGGTTTGCCGGCGGTCATACGTTTGGAATTGTAGGTTGTGATTCGAAGTATTATT
>CAZPUW010000384.1:0-3346 GCA_964589795.1 uncultured bacterium | reverse complement strand
GTAGATGGCTTCCACCACCCGCAACGCTTGGATACACTCTTTCGCGGTTGCACCCGGCGCGGTTTTGGTACGCATCACTTCGACGAAGTGCCGCAATTCCGATTCATAACTTGCGCGATGGATGTCAATCGGTTTCAGCGAACGCAACGGATAAAAATTGACGATTTTATCGTTTTCCAGTAAGTGAATTCGGGTAGGGTTCATATACGCCCGACCCTTGCTCCCGGCAAATACTGTCCACGCTTCACTTTGGTCGGCAATCAACGACCATGAAACTTCCAACGTGATGATTGCACCTTTATCAAGGTAAAAGGTCGCCACCGCGGTATCTTCCGCTCCCGCTCCACTCGCAATCCGCCGTGTTGTCGCACCGACTCGTGTCACCTTCGGATATTTCAACATCCAAAGCAGTAAATCGATAAGCTGGATACCGTAATCCATCAAAACGCCACCACCCGCGATTTTTTTGTCGCGTACCCATTCCGGGCGATTCCATTTATCCCACTTCGTCATCCAACCGGAACGTACCCGGTACAAATCGCCAAGTTTTCCCGAATTCAAATAATTTTTTACGATGCGCGCATCTTGCCGGAAGCGTTGATTCATCAATACCATCAATAACCGGTCATTCTTTTCCGATGCGGCAATCATCTTTTCCGCTTCGGCAACACTGCGGGCAACCGGTTTCTCAACCAAAACGTGCGCACCTGAATTGAGTGCGCCGATGGCGATGGGCATGTGGCTGTTATTCGGAGTAAGAATAAGTACACCATCAGGATGCGCTTCCAACATATCTTCCGGGGTCTCGAACCATTTCAGGTTTTGCTTATTGGCAAACCGTTCCCCTTTTTCGGAATCGAGATCGCTGATGCCGAGTATTTTTACTCCATCCAATTTTCGTAAAATCGGAATATGGACGATTTGCGCCATCGTCCCCACACCGATAATACCAAGGCGAATCGGTTTTTCACCGGAACTTTTAGTGGTCATAACTTCCTCACTACCTGCGTGTTATCCGAAAAGTAGGAAAACAGTTGCATTTTACAAACAGATTATTTCTTTTCTAAAATTAAACCAGTGCCGCTTTAACACAGTTAGACAGGAGCTGTGCAATCGTCATCGGCCCTACCCCGCCCGGAACCGGTGTCATTGCGTGCAAGTGGTCGGTTGAATCGCAAAGCACATCACCAACCAACTTATATCCTTTTTCATTATCGGCGGGTACCCGGTTGACTCCCACATCGACAATCCACGATCCTGCTTTACAATCGGACGCTTTGATAAATCCGGGAACGCCGATTGCCGCAACAATTCCATCCGCACTTTTCAACAGCTCATTCAAATTTTTCGTTCGGCTGTGTGCCAACGTTACTGTTGCATCCACCCCCTTAAGCGAGAGCAAAATTGAAATCGGCCTACCGACAATTTGCGACCGTCCTATCACCAATACGTGTTTACCAGAAACCGGGGCTTTGTAATACTCCAGCATTTCCATAATGCCCGAAGGTGTGCAGGGGAGAAACTCGGGAACCCCTAAAACCAATCGACCGATATTCGAAGCGGCAAGGCAATCCGCGTCTTTTTCCGCATCAACTAAATCGAGCAGCGTTCGTTCCGGTAAATGTGATGGTAACGGAAGTTGAATAATGAAACCATCTATCTCAGGGTTCGTGTTCAATTCTGTAACAGCGTTGGAAACATCATTGAAACTCGCGGTCGTAGGCAGTGTAATCGTCTTCGAATACAATCCGTATTTCTCGCACGCCTTCCCTTTCATATTCACATACACTTGTGATGAAGGATTTTCACCCACTAACAATAAACCGAGTCCGGGCGGACGGCCTTTCTTCGCACGTACAATTGCGACGCCTTCTTCAATTTTTTTATAGACGTTTTCTGCGACTGGTTTACCTAACCAAGATTCCATTACGCTTCCTCTTCTCCAATTTGTCCTGAAATAAGATAATCATGAAAACCCCGCATTGTACCGTAGAACGCAAGCAGGGAAATGACGGTTCTGCCGCACCACCAGAAATTACCGTTTGATTCGGCTATTTTGGATAGAATCCGTACTGGCAAGTGAAATATTACCCACTTCTTCAATTTCCGAAAACCCGTAGAGGTGTGTGGTGGTTCCGGGTCGAACAACCAATCCAACCGCGCCAACCGGAATAACTCCGGGGAATGAACTACCATCCGTGAAAGCCCCTGTGCCGCATATTTGCGCTTGACTTCGATTAATTCCGGGATGGTTCGCAAATGGTTGTGGTAGAATATCGCGGTGGGAACACTGCGTAACTCGATACCGGCTTTCGCGAGCCGCGCACCAAAATCTACGTCTTCTCCGCTCCGGCCGCGTAATTGCTCGTCAAATCCGCCATATTGAAAAAATAACTCCCGTTCGATTAGAAAACATCCGCTTTGTAGCGACTGTTGTTGCACCGGTTGACTTCCGAACCGGTGAGCCGGGCTGCGCAATACTTCATATCTGCGTGCCGGGCAATCAGCTTTGGGATGAACGGCAATCGCCGATTGACGAATTGTTCCCGCTGTTTTCGCTTTCCACATTTCATCGACAAATTGTCCGTTCAATTCACCATCGGCATCAAGGAAAAGTAACCATGTCCCGTTCGCAGCTTGTGCACCACGGTTCCTCGACGCACCCCGTCCCGTCCGCACCCCTTCGCTGATATAACGGAAAGGAAATGGAAACTTTGTTTTCGTCAGTGCATCAATTGTGTCGTCGTTCGAACCGTCGTCGGTGTAAATAACTTCATACGCTATTTCTTGCGGTAGTTTTTGTGTCTCAATGCAATGCAATAAATTCAGCACTTTTCCGCGCTGATTGTATCCGAGTATCAAAATTGATAAATCAATCGCACTCATAACCGAACCGGTGGAGCCGCCACGTCTTCCAACGCGGTTGGCATTTTACTCGCTATGTGTTCGACTAATAAATAATCGTAATACTGGCGCATGACTACCCGTGCGTCATGGTATTTTTTTACAAATGCTATACCTTGTTCCGACCGCTGCTTACGCAAAACCACATCGAAAACCAAACGTTCTATTGCCGCTTCCACGCTGTTATCGTCGGCATTTTCAAACGGATGGTCGGGCAGGAAATCACAATATTCTTTACGCATTTTCGTTATAACCGGAATCCCCATCGCCAGAAATTCAAGCGACGACATCCCGTAACCCCATCCCCCCAAATCGGTCAATTGGTCTACTGCAATATGGCAAGTCGCTTTCAATCGCATCGCTTCCTCATGCGATTTATTTTCTATCAACACCAACTCGACTGGAACTCCTTTTCGTTGCAATGTCTCTATTGCGCGGATAA
>CAZPUW010000383.1:0-3369 GCA_964589795.1 uncultured bacterium | reverse complement strand
ACCTTTATTTTTATCCTGAAATTCATTTAATAGGGGAAAGAACTCTTTCGCCTGATCGGGTTTCATCTCTAATATTCGCGTCAAACGCGCAATCAGTAATGTTTCAAGCTGCTCGTTCCACACCTCCCCACCCGGTCTCGGCATCTCATCATTTGGCGGTGGAGGTGCCGAGAAGACAAGTAATGGAAGCAGTAACAGGGCAAAAAGTATGCACCTTTTCATAATAGTTCACTCCAATCGAGATTGCGGTCGTCGGATAATGTATTCAATATAGCTTTTCGCTCAGCAGGCGTCATATTTGACACTGCGGCATCGGAATCAAATTCAATCGCAGAGATATCTTTAACTAAATTGGATGGTGTGGACGTAGTTGCCGTTATACCGGATAACAATGTATCGATGTCGGACACCGATAGCATCGACAAATCATCGTCAGTGGTCATCGGTGCAAATGCCGCCAATAGACCACTACCACCAGAATTAGTAACCGGAATTTGCGCATGGTTGGGAATACCCACAATCAACCACGCGGCAATCGCCATAGTTAATGAAGTAGCAAAAACTGGTTGCCACACTTTCTGCCAATGTAAGCGGCCATTCCCGTCACGGGCAATGCCGGTTGCAACATTGAATGAAATACGTTCCAAGGACGCACGGGGAATTTCCGGCGTGCCTTTTCGCGGCAATTTACCAGCCCAACTCTCCAACTCACTATCATTAAATTTCTTACTCATCGGTACTCTTCCATAGCTTCTTTCAATTTTGCGACGGCAAAACTGAAATTCGCTTTCACCGAACCTTCGGTACGACCGGTAATCTCGGCGATTTCCGCATTACTAAGCCCTTGCTCGTGACGCATTACGAAAACCGCACGCTGTTTCACCGGTAATTTTTTCAATGCCTCGTCAAGGCGCTCTTGTCGTTCTTTGGATATCAATATTTCATCGGGTGTGGGATCGTCACTCGGTACGTTCCAATTGACTTCATTCTCGTCGTTTTCTTCACCCAACCGGAAAAAGTGACGTAACTTCCGACCCCTAAGTTTGTTCAACGACAAGTTGTACACAATCCGGTACAGCCATGACGAAAAAGCGCTTTCCCCGCGAAAACGGGGCAACTCTTCCCATGCCTTAATAAACGCATCCTGCACAACGTCTTCGGCATCCTGCAAGGTATGCAGCAGACGCATCGCCAATACCATCGCACCTTCCCGATGCGCCAGTACCAGACGGTTAAATGCCTGAGAATTACCCGAAACTGCGGCTTTGATTATTTCCGCTTCATCCGGGTTGTCTGCTATCATTGAGACACTATTTGGTTGTGGCAGTTTAACTACCTCTGGGAGGGGGGTTGCCAGGAAAATTGCAGGAAAAGCCGGTCTCCGACTACTCCTTGCATAGCATACGCAAAGTCGAACATATAATCGGTGTATTGAAAACCAAAACCCGCCGATAAACCGGCAATAGCATCATTCGTGCCGTTGCTTCGTTGGTCGGTTCCAAGTGTGGAATAGCCGGCGCGGAGCAAAAATGCTTTCGTTATTTCAAATTCACCACCACCATTGAAATACCAGTCAGTATCCTGCCACTTATTGATTTGTGCGACCAGCGTCAATGGAAGATGTTCAAGCTTTTTCGACCCACCAATACGAATATCAGTCGGTAAGGGAGTGGTACTGGATACGTATTTTTTTGTATTCGTCCCCAGATTCCGAATGTCGACACCAACACGGGTGAGGGGAATGAACGGCGGAGCATACTGAATGCCGGCGGAGAACGTCAATGCGGATGCGCTGTAGTTATCAATTTTAGAGATTATGTAGCCGGGTTCGATACCGATCAACAGAGAGTCAAATTTGCGGGCACCGGAAAAGCCGACGAAGATATCATTTGCACCAAACGTTCCTAATTTTTCGCCACTAACGGATGTGCGGTCGAATGTACCGTAATCGCTGTATAACAATCTTGCGCTGAAAACGTATTCTTTCCATGGGCGGGAATAGTACAGGAATCCTGTTTTTAAATCGAGGGGATCATCGACATATCCGGCACCTGCTATCTGCACCGTTTTCTCAGCCAACGCTGCGGGATTGCCACCAAAGGCGGTCAATTGAGGAAAGCCAACGTTCGCGGACGCAATCGCGACAGACGCCGGGGTAAAATCTCGACGGAGCATATCGAAACCGGCTTCACCAGCACCGGCAAAAGCGATTAGTGGTAAGGATAGAATCAAAGCCGAAAAATATCGCATAGTTTTCCTCCAAATAGTCAAGGTAGACAGGGACAGCACCGATTGCAAGACTAATTAATACGCTCCTATCTTACGATCGTTAAGTCGGATGTATCGAGTACCGAATGTACATAGGTAATTCCCCATTGAAACGCTTACTCCTTCGATACGGTTTCATTTTCGTAACGATACTCGTGCTATGCCCTCCTATCTTCGCATCGGAAACATCCGAGCCAGTTAATGATATTTCATTGGGTTGGATTATTCCATTCGTTTTACTACTGCTTTCAATTGCAATTGTTCCGCTCATCGCAAACCGCTTTTGGGAACGCTGGTACTGGGTGCTGTCGCTGGGGTTAGGGCTTGTTACCGCGGCGCACTTTATTTGGGGTACTGAAGAGATAGAACGTATACTTGCCGCCGGGCGAGAATACATCAGTTTTATCTGCATGATAGGTTCGCTGTATGTCGTATCGGGCGGTATTCTAATTCATCTCTGGGTTGAAGGAAGCGCTTTAACGAATGTACTGTTCCTCGTGGTAGGCGCAGTGGTGTCAAATATTTTTGGGACAACCGGCGCTTCGGTACTATTGATTCGCCCGTACATCCGCATCAATCGAGGACGGATGCGACCTTATCACATTGTCTTTTTTATTTTTCTTGTTTCGAATATGGGGGGATTATATACACCAATCGGCGACCCACCGCTTTTTCTCGGCTTTCTACGCGGTGTTCCCTTCTTCTGGCTACCGGAGCATGTTTTCGGTATTTGGTTGCTGACTATCGGTTCGATTTTAGGAATATTCTATATAGTCGACCGTAAAAGCGCGCCACAGGGAAGTTCCGTTGCCCCTCCCAGCGGTCATCGGCGGTTCGAATTGATTGGAATAACCAATCTCATTTTTCTGGGTTGCATTACACTTTCGATTATTTTCCACCATAGTTTGAACAGGATTGTACCGTTCCTGCCGGAGGCAATACAAGTTGGTGCTGCAGCAGTTTCATACTTCACAACTTCTAAACAAATTCACCTCCATAACGAATTTACGTTTGGACCCATTCGCGAAGTCGCATTGATTTTTGCGGGGATATTCGCAACGATGATACCGGCACTACAGTATTTGGAGGGACATGCAGCTC
>CAZPUW010000382.1:0-3374 GCA_964589795.1 uncultured bacterium | reverse complement strand
ACCGGAACCGGCGCGACCGCGATATATCCTGACTGAGATGGGTGTCGGTTACCGGATTGTGGAAGAATGACACCGGTTAAGTAGTTATTCGTGCCTTGATTAGATGCGTAGATGGCTCAAAATCAATGGCTTGCATTCGCGGGGAGAATTTGGTATAATTGCGTTGCCGTGCTTTGTCGGTCGTACCGATAGGGTCGGTGAAGTTTCCCCGGTAGCTCAATCGGCAGAGCGGTTGGCTGTTAACCAATAGGTTGGCGGTTCGAGTCCGTCCCGGGGAGCATTCCAAGTAAAAAGTAGAACTTCTCGCTTGAGGGGTTCTACTTTTTGTAAGATATCATAAGTTAGCTAAGTGAGTATCTTTTTACTGAAATCAGTGAAAGCAGTTCTTGCTAATCTTTCTACACACCAATTCTAATCGTTGAACATACCTTTCCTGAATACATTTAGATTGACTCTTATCAATGGTTGTTTCTTTCGAGTTACGAGAGTTTCGCATACTGTTTCAGAAGTCATGCATAATCTAAATGTGTAACAATTCTATAACTTCGAACTCCAATTAATATTCCTTGTTTCACAAATAAACCACCACGCTAAAACTTCTTCACATTTCATACATACTAATGATAAATATTGTAAACGATTAGTCTTGCAACTCGATTCATTGCAGTTCAACGGATTGCATAAACTTGAAGCGTTTCCTTAACAGTCGCTACACTTTGCCGCTCGGTACACTTAACATACTTCTTAGCTATGAAAATTACCGTATTGCCAATTTGACTATTGCACTCTTGGTAGCGCCTTGATAATACCATCATCAAATTTTACCGGGAGCATTAATGGCAATTTTTCATAACACCTCCAATTCCTCCATTCAAATCATGTCAGCAACCATTGAACGAAAGTGGGAAGCATTTCGTAAGTCTGTTAAAAACTATAAAGTAACTCGTACTAAACAAGCTTTAACAAGCTTTCTGGAGTGCACATACCGATTACACGTTGTTCTTTCGTTGGTCAAAGAATCGCATTCCACAGCCGTTACGGAACAGCAATTAGTCGATCTCCAAACGCTATACAAAGAATGCAAACCATTACATACCATACTAACAACGAATGAAAAACTTAGCGTAATGTCCAGATCAGTGACTTGCCTAAATAGCATAATCGACAAATTGATTCCCATTGAACAGAAGTATTCGAGAAGAGTGCGAAGATTACTTGATACATTATCCCTGAATTCGCTTCGAGTTCAATTGGAAACGACACTGAAAACCATCAATCTGATTTCGGAATTTCCCGAAGAACAGGATCGGCATTATCAAAAGGTACTTGTTGCCTTCGAAAGTTCTATCGCAGAATTATATATGTCGTCCGCTGAATTCGATGCTGACCGTCCGGTTACGTGGAGAATACTTGGCATCTCACTGGAAAAATACCGGTATTTAATCGATTCCTACCATGTTATGTTTCCGAAAGCCACCCCCGGCTTAATAAAAAGACTCCGGTTGGTTAAATCACTACTGGATGACATGAAATACATTAGTCTCGCAGAGAATTTTATCAGTAAAAAAAATTGTACTGAATGTACTCTTTCGTCAGAATATACTGTACGCGACCGCCGAACAATTTCGAAGTTGCGAATGGAAACAGTATCAGATATTAAAGCGTCAATACGGCATATAACTCTATTTGGACAAGTAACCAATACCCGTCCCGATAGCCTTAGCAACAACAATAATGCCAACCAAGGACAAATCCTAAGCACATTCGTCTTCTTTTATCTTTTGCTACAATCTATGTTTGGTGACTTCTTCGGACTTTTTGTATTCAACTCCTAATACAACCCTAACAATTGCTAAGTGAGCAATCTTTACAATTCTCAAATGAGTACTGTTAATGGTTGTCAAATGAACTCAGACTAACGATATCCTCAACTCGACCTAACCTCATCTTGCTATCCTTGCTGGTGTGTTTTCGTATTGAACGAATTATTTCTCACACTAAAACTACCGGTAAGGAGGATCTACAGTTTGTTGCGCTCGTATTTGTACAGAATTGTTTTCTTATCATTTCTTAGTGTTCAGTCGACATCATTTGCTGCGCCGCTTGCATCAATACGTGGAAAAGTAACAGACGCCGAAACCGGTGAAGGACTTCCCGGTGTAACAATTGTGCTCGTTGAGTTAAATGCGGGAGCAAAAAGCGACGTTGATGGATATTACCAGTTGCGTTCAATTCCCGCTGGCGGTTATTCGCTTCGCGTTTCGATGATAGGGTATGCGCAACAAATAGTCAATGATATCGACGTCCAACCGGACAAGCAAAAAACCGTCAACATTACAATGGAAAGTGTGGCGATTCTACAAAAAGAAATCGAAGTGGAGGCGCGGAAAGTATATAATACAGAATCAGCTCTAATCAATATCCAACGTAACTCCTCAGCAATTTCCGATGGTATAAGTGATGAACAAATTAAAAAGTCCCCCGACCGTGACGCTGGTGGTGCTGTAAAAAGAATCGCTGGCGTTACTGTTGTCGGAGACAAATACGTGTTTGTGCGTGGTCTCGGCGAGCGCTACAACAACACCCGATTGAATGGACTGTCCATCGCGAGCCCGGAGCCTCTTAAACGTACCGTGCCGTTTGATATAATCCCCTCCAATTTTCTCCAAAACGTTATTGTGAGTAAAAGTTTCACACCGGATCAGCCCGGTGATTTCGCAGGTGGTTCAATTCAATTAAAGACAAACGATTTTCCAGATAACCGCTTGATTTCTGCTTCAGTTTCGCAATCATTCAATTCATTAACGAGCTTAAAAAACTTCTACACTTATCAAGGTGGAAGCACTGATGAATTTGCATTTGACGACGGCACAAGAAAACTTCCATCACTTGTTAAAAACGTAACAGGCCATAATTACGATTGGATGACAAATGATACTCTCCAGAGAGATCTAGCGATGTCATTCAAAGACGTTTGGACCCCGCGCTTAACCAATGCCCCGTTGAATGGAAACCAAAGTATCTCAATCGGAGATCAATTCAATATCGGTGAGATGCCGTTTGGTTATCTCGTAAGTATCAATCACGGTTCTAATTTTCAGAGAAAGCAGGAACAACAAAGCATTTATACCGGAAATGGCGAAAAAGCCCGGTTCGATGTCGACCAATCAATCGCTTCATACTCGCTCGGTGGATTACTC
The DNA here is from genome assembly GCA_964589795.1 of uncultured bacterium. Classification (GTDB taxonomy): domain Bacteria; phylum Electryoneota; class JAOADG01; order JAOADG01; family JAOADG01. The sequence goes on along the minus strand of CAZPUW010000382.1, from coordinate 174 downwards.
GACTTAAGTATGAAAGTCACTACCTCTTCGAAAATCGGATTGAAGACCTTCTACTCGAGAAGTGCAGATGATGTCGTTCGTACATATCAGGGATTCAACTTTGATGAAAACTCGGCGTACCGAGGTTATCGACTACAATGGACTGAGCGAGCTTTGCTCTCTAATCAACTACTC
>CAZPUW010000381.1:0-3375 GCA_964589795.1 uncultured bacterium | reverse complement strand
AAATATCGTCGATTCCCGGTGTCGTCCGGGTACGGCGGTTAGATGAATCTGATGACGGAATTCTCGCATAACATACGTGTCTTAGCAGTCGATCCCGGAACAAAACGGTGGGGGGTAGCGGTCGGTGACAGTGCAACTAGCCGTGCCAAGCCGCTGCATACGTTAACGGGTGAATTTGATGTCGCGATTGTAAAAATCGTAAAGCTTGCAAAAACCGAGCATGCGGATATCGTGCTATTGGGACGCCCTGTACACATGAATGATGCGGAATCGGGAATGACAAAACTCTCCGACCGCGCCGCGGAAGCCTTGAAAGCAGCGGGTTTGAACGTTATATCCTACGACGAGCGGTTGACGAGCTTCTCTGCGGAAGAGTATTTAAAAAATTCCGGCCAAAAATTTTCGCACAACAAAGCGTTGGTAGATAGAATCTCTGCCGCGCTCATGTTGGAATCGGCTTTCCGCGAACAACTCTTTACTGAACAGACAACGTGAATCAATTTACCCCTGCATCCGCACGACCCGAACCTCATTCGATAAAAACCAAACGGTGGTTGTTTCTCGCCTTAGCTGGCGTCGTTAGCGGGTTGCTGTTGGTAGCGACCGTGCCTCCGCTTAGTCACTCGTACCTCTCGTTCATTGCGTTTGTGCCACTGCTTTGGATGATGTTCCGCAGCAAAAAGAACTGGTGGTGGGGAGGATGGTGCATGGAAATGACCTACCATCTCTTCGCCATCTATTGGATTACAAGTAACAGCGGCACGGAACCGAAGCTTGCATTTTATTCGTACATCGCAATGGCGCTCTTTTTAGGAACACGATCCAGTGTTCTGTTTTTACTTTCGGGATGGGTTGCGAAACGCAGAGGCGTTATTACCGGGATGATTATGTTAGGTTTGGGATGGACTGTTTCAGAGTGGTTGTGTTCGCTCGGTGAACTTGGTTACCCCTGGACGATTACGGTTCTAAGTGTACTCAATTTAGATTTTCCACTGCGCTTGGTGCCGATTGGTGGGGTTTGGGCGGTCGGAACCTATATCATTGCCATAAACATATTATTGGTCTTTGCCATCTACCGGAAATCGTGGCGGTATGCAGCGGCGGCTGTAGTACTCACGTTTTCTCCGTTCTTGATTCCCGAACTACCGTCACCACCGACAAAGACGTATCGAATTGGGATAATCCAACCGAATATCGACCCTGTCAGCAAATGGGCTGATGACCCAATCTATACGGTTGACCATGCTTACACGCTATCAAAATCGTTGTTGCCGTCGCACCCTGACGTGATACTCTGGCCCGAAACCGCGATACCGTTTTATTTACAAACACGATTACGTTACCGTGAACGGGTACAGCAATTTATCGATTCACTTGACATACCTGTCGTAAGCGGCGCGCAACATTATGACCGTACCGATACGGTGAATACCTACAACGCAGTTTTTATTCTCTATCCGTCTCGGATGGGTGGAATCGATCCGGCATTTTACGCGAAGCGATGGTTAGTACCGTTGGGAGAGCGAATACCGTTCCAGTGGTTGGTTCCGTCACTGCACGGCATCGACTTAGGGCAAGCCGAATTCACTCCGGGCCCGCGAGAGATGCCGCTTGCCGTGAGGACGAATTCAGGAGACACAATTCGGATTGGAACACCCGTTTGTTATGAATCGGTATTCCCGCAAATGGCGACAATGTTTGCTCGCCGCCGGTTACAACTATTAGCCAATCTGACGAATGACGGTTGGTATGAGAAGACGTGGGAAAAGCCGCAGCATGCGGAACTGTTCCGGCTCCGAGCATTGGAGACCGGAGTGCCGCTGGTACGGAGTGCAAACACCGGGATAAGCGGTTGGATATCCAGCGATGCTTTTTGGGTGCGGAAGATGCCGGAACGGGAACCGCGTGCTGAGGTTTATGCTATTGCTATTCCAAAAACGACGCCGTTTCGTACCGGTTCGATTCCTTGGTTACCGATAATTTCGTTAGTTGTCGCGATTTATTTGTTAATTGTACCAAGAAACGCCAAGAAAACGCGAAAAAACTAATTTTAGGTATCGAAGAAACATAGTTACATTGTGCAAGTTGTATGAACAAAATCACCCCGGCAATTGCAGATACTGCCCGGAAAATGCTATCGGATAGTTTGCACCATGTCGATACGATGCGGGTGTCTGATCCACTTGGCGTTCATCCGGGAACGGTTACGCCATGGTACGGCGTTATAGCTGCGGTTGTCATAGGAGTAACGATTGGCTTGGTTTTCATCGTCCGTAAATAAAATCTATCCCGGTTTGGCGGTAATGCTATTTGCTTTGCTCGTAGTGGGTTGCGGCGGCAAAAAAGTTTTGAATATCGGCAATCCTGACTTGCGTTTTGCCGAAATCAAGAAACTATACGAACGTAAAAAATATGACCGCGTTATCGAGGAAATCGAAGTCTATTTAATCGCATTCTCGGGTACGGCAAAGGTCGATTCAGCGCAATTGTTGCTTGCCGAAGCACATTTTTATAACGGTGAATTTTTACTTGGCCAAGCCGAGTATGAACGGTTGAGTGAACAATTCCCGCAATCGCCACTGGTGGAAGAGGCGCGGTATAAATCTGCGCTTTGTTGGTCGAAACTTTCACCCAAGCAAGAACTCGACCAGAAGTACACCCAGAAAGCGCTGGATGAATTTCAGGGCTTCCTCGAAGAGTATCCGCAATCTCACTATGCGAAGGATGCTGAAGAGGGGTTGACCAAGTGCCGGGAAAAGATTGCGATGAAGGAACTTGCGGCGGCACAACTATACTTTAAAATGCGCAAATACGAATCAGCCATTCTTTACTTTGATCAGGTTATCGACACTTACTATTCTACTCCTGCAGAGCCGTTAGCGTACTTGGGAAAAGCGCTGTCGCTCGAAAAGTTGGAAGATAGTAACGGTGCCAAAGCGGCCTACGCGACAATTCTAACTAAATTCCCCGGTTCCGATACGGCGAAAGAAGCTGGCAGACGGTTTAAAGAATTGGAGAACCGTGAACATAGGACTACTGGGCGGAACTTTTGATCCGCCACACATTGCACACATGCAGGCGGCAGATGTCGCCTTACACGAATTGTCGTTGGATGCAGTATGGTTTCTACCCACCGGTGATCCGCCGCATAAAGACCTCTCAAACTATATCCGCGCAACGGTGAGATGCGAAATGGTTCGCGCTGCAATCGCCGGGAACCAGAATTATGATGTATGTCCCTACGAAGTGGATAACCCCGGTCCGCATTACACTGTATTCACGTTAGCGGCGCTAAGTAAGCAATTTCCCGAAGCTGAGTTTACATTCATCGTAGGTTCTGACTCCGTCGCTCAATTCCACACATGGAAAGACGCC
>CAZPUW010000380.1:0-3375 GCA_964589795.1 uncultured bacterium | reverse complement strand
GTTTCGGATATGCTTCGCACGATCCTTCACTTCACTCCTCGCAATGACAAAAAAAAGTAGACGGAACATGATTGTTCCGTCTACTTTTTTAGATAAGGATGGATTTTGTGGTTAAATTGTAAGAAATAGTATTCCTACCACTCTTCCCCGTTTGAGGTTGCGATGCGAAGTTACTTGGTTACCTTCTGTTTTCTGATTCCGCTAAGTGGGAATGTTTTTGCACAACCACTCGCACCGATTACGTGGCAAGCGAGTCGAGTCTTGGTCGCACAAAATGGAAATTTTGTACCCCAAACCGTCTGTCCTCACGGTGATTCAATAGTCGTTTCTGAGGCATTCCAAGGAAGAGGTCAATTTGATGCTGCAACAATAACAGGTAACTATGGTAACACTTGGAGCTCGCCCCATATTTTCCCCGATACATCTATACAAACTAATGCTGCAGGTGCTTACGGTGTAGCGTTTCTTTCCGATGGAATTTATTGCAATGCGGTGTCCTCTTACCTAACTGGCATGGGTTTCTATCGGACTACAAATTTGGGATTAACTTGGACACCACCTTGTACCTTATATTCCAACCCTCGGCCCCGATTTCAAAATGGCGACACGATTTTTTATAATGTAAATTCGTTTCGTGGTGACACAACAGACCATCTTGTCTATACAGTCGATCCTTGTCATTTTAGTGTGCCTTGGCAGCCACCTTCGCCCTTCCAAACCAGTTGGGGTTTTCTACCCACTGAAAGTATGGGTCGTATTCATTTAGCGCAGCGAACGGTTTACAATGCTCCCGGTTATCCGGGCTGGAATGTGTACTATACTCACGGCGCACCGTGGAACAGTACATGGGCACCTTCAATTCGCATTAATCCTACCATTCCGTATGCACAGGAAATCAATATCGATTTCGATCAAGAGGGCAACGGCTGTATCCTCAACATGGTGGATTTTATGTATGGTGGATGGTGCAGTGTCGTCGTTAATATGACACATGATAACGGAGATACTTGGTCGAACTACCGGTTACTTTCCCCCGGAGAGAGTGTCTCTTGGATCAGCCACATGTCACTCAATCATTGGGGACATTTTGGGGTTGCTTCGTGGATAGATACAACGCACGATGTCGGTATCGACAGTGTCGGTTCATGGCTCGCTTTTTCCGCCAATCGTGGACGTAGTTGGTATCCTTCACATCAAGTAAACCATCCGATGACGTCCGTGCTTGACAATACAATGCTCCAATCTTCGGTAGATATTCGTCCTACCTACATTCGTTTGTACGACATTCGAAATTCAGATTTGTTTCGCGCTTATGTCACAGAGGGGATACTGCATCCCGATACGCTCGCTCCAGTGATTTCGCAAGCGGATACAATATCTGCACCAGTTTTGCCAAGTACGACTTTGTCATTCTCTGCGAATGCCACCGACAATGATTCGCTGTGGTTACTCGATTTAATTATAATGCGAGTCGGATCTGTCGACTCAGTAGTCATTCCTTTTGTCCGCGATTCTTCTTCCAATCACTACACTGCACAATGGCAAACCCCTGCTGATACCGGAACATTCACTTATTATTACCGTGCTGAAGATATGTGGGAGAATGTCACGATCACTCCGACAGATACATTTTGGGTGGGTGCGGTTTCGGTTCCTGAAAAAAATCTATTACCTAATACACCTTCGTTGTCGGTCTATCCTTCGCCATTCAATTCAACTGTCACACTTCGGTACAAAATCGCAAAGCCGGGACAGACACGGTATGCGATTTATTCGTCTGATGGACGGGAATTGTACCACAATACATTGGGAATGCAATCAGTAGGTCAGCATACGGCGAGTTGGAATGGGAAAAATCAAGCGGGTATAGCAGTTAGTTCGGGAGTGTATTTTGTGCGGTTTGAAAGCGGGGAATTTCGAGTGGTGAAGAAGGTGGTGTTGGTAAAGTAGGAAAACGGGTCATGGGTTGTAGGTCGTGGGTCGTGGGTCATAGGAAAAAATAAAGAAGTAGATACAAGAAGGTTGCCACGTCGTTACGTTTCGGATGTGCTTCGCACGATCCTTCACTTCACTCCTCGCAATGACAAAAAAGATAAAAAGAAGACGGAACATGAGTGTTCCGTCTACTTTTTTAGAAATGAAATTGGTTTGGTGGTACGCACCTCGCGATGAGGTTAGTGACCGCCTTCGCCGACAACGAAAATACAATCCACTGGGCAGACCGCTACGCAGTGCGAGCCGTCGGCTTGGTCGCTACAGTCGTTACAGGTGTTCGCGTCGATGATATAAATTTCATCGCCTTGAGTGATAGATGTGGTGGGGCATTCGGGTTCGCATGCGCCGCAATTGATGCAATCTTCAGTGATGTAGTGTGCCATGGCACCTCCTAATAAAATCCGTGATTGGAGTTAACGATTCGATTTAGTTTCGGAGGTTGGATTTTGTCCGAACATCCGTTGGTCTGAATAAAAATTTCGGACAGTTATGTCCAGTGTTTCAAAAGTAATTTTAGTCAGGATAAATCCTAACCTATGATACGAATAGAGAAAATTAGACTTCCATTATTTCTTTTTCTTTGCGGACAAGCAAGTCGTCGATGGCTTTAATGTGACCATCCGTCAGCTTTTGCAGTTTCTCCTGTGCCCGCACCGATTCATCTTCGCGGATTTCATGTGCCTTCTCCATCCGCTTGATATGGTCGTTGGTGTCTCGGCGGACGTTGCGAATAGCGACTCGATTGTCTTCCGACAGCTTTTTCGCGTGTTTGACCAAATCCTTGCGACGGTCTTCCGTCATCATCGGAATATTCAAACGAATGACAGTCCCGTCATTCATCGGTGTGATACCTAAATCCGATTTCAAAATCGCTTTTTCGATTTTTGCCGTGGTCGATTTATCGAATGGTTGGATAGCAATCGAACGTGCATCCGGCGTGGAAATGCTCGCGATGGTTTTCAGCGGGACTTCACTTCCCGAACCATACGCATCCACTGTGATGGGGTCAAGAAGTGCGGCAGACGCTTTACCCGTCCGCAAACCGGCAAATTCATGTTTCAGTACTTCCACTGACTTGTTCATTTTCTCGTCAGCGCTTTTTAACAGTTCGTCAACGCTCATAACTGTCCTCCGGAAACCCAGCTCGCAATCGGCTCCCCTTTTAACACACGCAGGAGATTGCCTTCGGGTTGCAAACTGAATACACCAATCGGTATGCGATTATCCATCGCAAAGGTTATCGCCGTCAAATCCATCACGCGCAACCCTTTCTCCAAAACATCCTTGTAAGAAAGGTTGGGAATACGAATAGCATTGGGATTACGGCGGGGATCGTCAGAATAGACGCCATCGACCTGCGTCGCTTTCAAAATGACATCC
>CAZPUW010000379.1:0-3384 GCA_964589795.1 uncultured bacterium | reverse complement strand
GAGTGTTATCGGATGCGCGACGCACCGTACCGGTTAAGTTACCAGTTGCGGGTTGAGCAGTAGTAAACAAAATCGCCCGTTGACCGTACGTCGGAGTACCAGTAGGAATAGATGCACATCCGGGGTCGTATGTATTCCAATAGCAGTATTCCAGTGCACGGGTGTAGTTGCTGTCAGCGATACCAATCGAAGCGTAGCTGACACCTTGCTCGTAACCACTATAAATAGCCGGGTTATAAGTCTTGTATTGGAACTTGAGTGGTGAATCACCCGTCGGAGTTTGTGAATAATTAGGATTATAAATTATACACTGATATTCCTGACCGATGGGAGAGTTTACTGTTGTTGTTTTCCATGTAACCACATAACGGTGATTAGTGGTATCGTTGTAAACGAAAGCGCCTTCATTGGTGCTGGTGTTCGTTTGATCGCACCAATTCACGGCGACCATGTTGCGTGGCCCTTCAAACGCAGGTAAGTGCCAATCACGGCAATTCTGATAGTACGCTTGAGAACCGAAAGCAAGCCAACCGTTCGAACAAACCGTTATTGTATCGTAAGCAGCACCATAAAACCTGGCGGTAAATGGCAGACGAATAGCCATTGAACAGTCGGTAGTAGAATTCGTAACTGCAGCGTCGTTTAAGTTTAACCGGGTACCTGGGCCACTGTTGATACCGGGAATGATATCTACCCACTGATAAGTCGGTGCCAAATTCCGATAGTTTGTATCGGTATTGTCATACGCGAGATATCCATAGGGATCGGGACCAACCGGGTCGTAGGTATGACGTGTACCGATAGTCACCGAGAATACAACCGTGTCGTGATTAGCACCGGATGCGATTATCGCAGATAAATTCGCAATCGTACCGGGAATCGTTCGACCATTCGCCGTCAAAGTAAATAATTGGCCGCCCGGGTTTGATACATTTGAACCGATTGGGAGCGAAGTAAAAGTTGCAGTACCGTTGGTTACTACCACAAAAGGCGATAATGAAGCAACTGTGACCGTAGCAGCGCCTGTTGACAATCCGCCATTGTTCCGTAATGAAAGCGATAGAGTTGAACTCTGACCAACATTCAGTGTTGCGGGATTCAAGGTCTGGGACATGTATGCAATTTGAATTGTCCTGATTGTAACCGGCAGTGTAATAGTCCGATTACCCTGATTCGTAACCAAATTCAATTGCAGTGGAACCAAATCGTTATCATGAAAACCAGTGCCAAGTTGAATACGGAATGGCGTGGTGCTGTTAACAGTAGTACCCGCGGAAACGTTTCCCCAAGCTCCTTCGTTATTTACTACGGTAACTCGAGGATCGGCGCTGGATAAGATTCCACTTATTCCGGTTGCAGTCGAAGAACCCCGGTTGATAAGTTGAACGTTTACGTCGATTGTTTCGCCCGGATTGGCAGTTCCGTTATTATTTCCGGAACGTCCTCCCGTCGAATCATCTTGAACGGTATAATTCGAAAATGCTAAGTCCGTGGACGATTGATATACCACAACTGTGTCGGCATGAGGATAAATATTCTGGCCGATTTGATTACCTGTAACTGTGAGTAACAACTGACCAGTAGTAAGATTGGTCAGCGTAAACGAAACGCGTCCACTGTCGTCGGTAATTCCACGTGTATAAGTTTCGTTTATGCCGGCTGCATTCTTTTTCCATGCGGTTACCATCGCACCAGTAACGGGTGCAGTACCACGCATAACCTGAAGAGCTAACCGATTTTGGCCAATGCTAATTGAGTCAGGTGAATTCATTGTTACATGCTGTGGAACTCCGGTCCAGATATACGCGGAAATATCACCTAAAGGATTGTTCCAAGTGATAAAGCTTGCAGCGGTCGTAGAATCAGAAGAGTTTCCAAAACGATAATTACGCCAAAGCTGGAATTTACCCTCGAAATACATGGGACCGGGGGTTCTTCCATTCTTTACTCCGAAGCCGTAAAAACATCCTGCTGCCATAACATTATTATGCGATACGTTTGTGCTTGAAGTCTCAGTAGAGATGGATGTAAGCGCACCGCGGGGTTGCGATACCGTTCCCAATTTAGTCGCAGCTTTGTGAATTCCCGACGCACTCGCGCCATACCATTCACCTGTAGCGCACGTAATGTTAAAGCCGACGAACGGTTTATTAATATTTTGGATACCATCTAAATCGGTTCCATAAATTTCACCAATCCAGGAACAACGGTGTGCCCAGAAAATTGCCCCGGGTGTAAGATTAGTATTTATAATAGAAGTATTGACATGGGAGTCAGTGTACTCAGCATAAACCGCATTTGTCATGCCACGTTGACGCATCATGTCGACACAAAAGTGAATGGCTGCGGCGTTAGAGAATTCATTCCATGCAGCAACCTGACTTGCCCAACCCCAACCATGATTGAACCACGCAGTATCCGAACCGGTGGGTCCCATATTAGGAGTCTTCTCATAATTCATCGACTTGTTCAATTGCATCTGCATTTCAGTTTGGTTGTCGCAATGAATTCTTCCTACCCACATACTCGCATTGATACCTGTACCAATGATACCAAATCGTTGGTCAGTATAATCGCCATTTTCGCTGTAAGTTGGAATATCATAGGGTGAATTGGTAGGGTCGCCGTCACCAATAATCACAATGGTTTCCAGCGGGGGGTTCCATGTGTTATAAGCGTTATTGATGTACGTTTGTATTGGTGATGTGTTCGACGTGCTTGATGGAACGGCATAAATTTGAGTTGGGTGACCGCTTTGTGTCTTCCAATTCGCAAATGCACGAAGTAGCGTATCGACGCCGGCACGGGCAATCAACATCGTTTGTCCGGGAGGAGCACGGCGAGCGTCGTCGGCAAGGTCTTCAGCGCCGATGATATCGCTATAAATGCCCCAAAAACTTTGAACGGCATGTGAATTATGGTTGTAGATTTCGTTGATGCCATTTCCGCCAACCGGTAGGATTTCGACATCGATTGATTTATAGACGCGAATCGTACGGGTGACGGGATTATATATTACCGGTTGAACTCCCAGTAACGCGACTCGCGCATCACGAATGATTTCAGGGCTTGTCAGTCCGACGACTTCGGAGGGAAACCATTGGTCACGCGAGTACGTTTCGTTGTTCAATGCATACGAAACAGGTTCGAGAACGTCGCCTACTTTCTTTAATTCGGTAGGTTGTTGTGGTAACACATCTATGTCCCTGTACTCATCGTAATCTCCGAGCTTATAGCTAAGACTGACCGTTCCAGTGTTCGGCATGCGGATAGCTCTTGCAATCATTGGTAACGCAGGATCACCTTCATGCCAAATACGGGTTTCCCCGTCGATGGTTACCAAAGTCCAGGTGCGTTTGTTTAAGTCGACCTGTTCCATTTTCA
>CAZPUW010000378.1:0-3397 GCA_964589795.1 uncultured bacterium | reverse complement strand
GGTAAAGAACGCGCGCCAACCGTCGGGAATGTATTATGAGGGGAAATACAAATTATGGCGAAACTTCTGGGCTTTCGATTCGTCACAAGCAAATAACTTCATCCACTGGAATAACATCATGGGTGATATTTCAGTCAATATGTGGACCGGGGTTCCGCACAAGATGAGCGCAAATATCCCGCAAACGGTTGGTCTCGGACAAAACCGCCTTTCCATTACGGTGACCATGCAACTAAGTCCGACGCCGGTCGCCGGAGTATTGGTTACTGCGATGAAGAAAAGCAGTAGCGGTATTGTCGAAACTTATGCGCGGGTAGTCACGGATAACAACGGAAATGCAATATTGCCATTGACGAATGCGACAACCGGAAGTTTATATGTGACTGTAGTTGGAAATAAAGTCGGTCAAAACCTCGTTCCGATAATCGACACGGTATCGGTTGCGAATCTCTCGGCGGATGCCGGTATAGCGAATGTTCAACTTCTTGATGATAATCAGAACGGGCGGGTAGGAAATAACAACGGTCAAGCGAATCCCGGTGAGACAATCGATTTAAGTATTTTACTGCATAACTACGGAACATCCGCCGCAATTGGCGGAATCAGCGCGACTTTAACTTCACCCGATGCGAGAGTTGCTGTATCGAATGCAACATATACTTATGCGAACCTTGCCGCAGACAGCAGCGACTTCGGTAACGGGATGTACCGGGTTCAATTGTTGAGTGGGTTACGCAATAACGACGTAATACCACTACAATTAGCAGTGACCACGAACGACACCACGATGAACCGGATTCTTTTCGTAATGTTGCCGGTTGCCTCGATACAATTGAATTACCTTTCATCCACAGTTTCAACTACTCTCATTCCGGGTGGCTCTTCCGACGTATCTGTAACGGTGCGCAATATCGGTGCGATTGCCCCCGGCATAACTGACGCTACTTTAATTTCCTACTCACCTTACGTTTCGGTTAACGTCCCGGGTGCAACTTTTACGAATCTTCCGATTGGAACGAATGTTTCGAATCCAACCGGACAGTTGTTCCATATCAATGCCAATCAGCGAACTGTGCCGGGTACAGTTGCTACGTTGGGAGTTGCCTTCGCTGCGGGTGATATCCGAGACACAGTAAGGTTTACCGTTCAGGTGGGAACACGCACTACCCGTGACCCATGCGGGCCGGACGATTATGGGTATCTCGCTTATGACGATACCGATACCGGCTACATTATGTATCCAACTTATCAATGGCAGGACATCGAAACGAACGTAAACCGGCTCAACTTGAATGATGCTTCCGAAGGGAGCGATCAAACAATGGTGTACCGTTTACCGTTTCGTGCGAAGTATTACGGTGTCGAATACGATTCGATCATGATTTGTACCAACGGTTGGTTCGCATTCGGTATTTCACGGCAATGCGATTCGACCGGATTTCCCGGTCAGTTCCAATCACACTTGTACGACAATATGCGTCCATGCCATTTACCCAATCATGAAGGGCCGCGGAATCTTGTGGCGGTGGATTGGCAGGATTTAACCATTGCGGGTTATCCGCAAGGGGTATTTGCGCACAATGATACCACGAATGGTTGGTTTGTAATTTCTTGGAAGGGAACGAATGTGATTTCTCCCGGCCCCTTTCCGAATGATGCGCAGATTTTGATTTTGGATCCGATGCGGTGGCCGACACCTACTGGTGACTGTATGTTAATTTTCCAATACAAGGATTTTTACGGCGGTGTGTCAGGTTTTCCTCTTGGAATAAACTATGCCGTGATTGGAATAACTGATTCGACAATGACACGCGCACTGGAATATTCATTTTGGAATATATTTTCAAGCGGTGCTGCGGCAATCCCGTTGCAACAAAATGTCAACCGCGCGATTATGTTTACTACTGCGCAACGGTTTATCACCGGGACATTAACGGGTACGGTGCGACGAGCTTCAGATAATACACCGATGCGAAATGTGAGTGTGTTTTTGTTGAATGGCAGTAAAAGCGGTGTGACGGATTCGCTTGGGCATTATACGATAAACGATATCCAAATCGGCCATTATGATGCCCGTGCTTCCATATTCGGTTTCAACCCGAAAGTCGATACAGTTACGATCCACGAGGATACGACTTCGACTTTGGATTTTTCACTGACTGCACCCGGACTCCGGATAACGCTCACTCCGCTGGACACTACACTGGCTCCGAACGATTCGGTATTTGCATTTTTGTCTGATTTTGGGGAAACAACAGACTTACCGATCTATGTCCGCAATACCGGTAACGGTGCGTTGACTTGGAATTCACAATTGCTATACGGTGGTGGATTCGATGAGCTCGATTCAATGTGGGATCAGCAATTTACATTCAATGCAACCGAGGCGTGCCTTGGCGACCAACAATTATCGGGTGTTGAATTCGATGGTGTACATTTTTGGTTGACCGGCTCAAATAATTATACTGTTCCACATCATTTGTACGAATTGGATCGAACGGGCATTTTACTCCATATCTTTAATTGTCCCGATTCAACCGGTGTGTTCGGATGGCGCGATTTAGCGTGGGATGGTCACTATTTGTATGGGTCGTATTCCAATTATATCGATAAAATCGACACCTCAAACGGTCAAGTCGTTCAACGTTATTATACCTCGATTAACCCGGTACGTGCGTTGGCGATTGATACCGCGGCAGGAATGATTTATTACGCCGACCAAGCGAGTGCAATTTTCAAACTTCGGATGAGCGACGGCGTAACTATCGGATCACTTCCCAATCCGGGTGGAACCGGAGGTCTTAACGGTCTCGCTTGGTATCCCAACGATGCATACGGATTGAATCTCTATGCATTCGTCCGCGATTCGGCATCGCATAACTATGGAACGCATATTTACGGAATCAATCCGTCGAACGGTACGACGGTTGCATTGCGGACGTTAGGTTCACCTACTGAGAAGGCGCTGGGGCTAGCTATCACACCGCGTTGGGATCCGATGTTGTGGACGGTTTGTGCATTGATGCAAGCAGGTAATACATGCCGGGTTGGTGTGTACGAACTTGCATTCAATACAGTCTGGATAGGTTATACACCACACGCTGATACGTTACAACCGCAGGAAAGCGATACGGTTACCGTTCATCTGGACAGCCATTTCATGCCGGTAGGGAGATACCGGGTTGCAATCCGGTTCAATACAAATTCCGTTACGTCAAATGTAACGATACCGGTAGTGATGTATATCGGATATACGGGCATTGGCGAGCGGAATGTCGAGGCATTGCCTAAGCAGTTTGCATTGGCGCAGAATTATCCGAATCCGTTCAACCCGATAACGACTATCTCGTTTTCGTTGCCGATTTCTTCTCAGGTGAAGCTGACAGTACATAATGCA
>CAZPUW010000377.1:0-3406 GCA_964589795.1 uncultured bacterium | reverse complement strand
AATCCTGCTATGAACGATTTATGGTCGGCAGGGGATAAAATTGGTGCCGCGCGAAATTGTAAACGAATTCATGTTGACTCGGAAATCCACTTTGCCGATGCAATTTTTGCGACCGGTTTTCCTTTCCGCGCGAAACAATACGCCGAGTTATATATCGATGCGTGGCGAAAACTATTTTTAACGGGTAGTTCGATGCGTCGGTGTGGTGCTGCTTCGGTTGATTTGTGTTGGGTCGCATCCGGTGTACTCGATGGTTACTGGGAATTGAATTTAGGACCGTGGGATATGGCGGCGGGAGAAGTCATCGTTCGCGAAGCGGGTGGCATTGTTTCGAGCTTCGCAATGGGTGATGACGTATTGGAGCAAGGTTGCATCTGGGCATCACCGGCGCAACTGCACCAACAAGGAATGGATATCTTGCGTTCGGTCTTTCCACCCGATTTCAAGACCAAACTGTAATCCGCAAATCCCCATGCAAAGCACGTTCACAAGCGTTACTTGATAAATGACGGAGATTATTCTAATTTAGCCCATCCAATATCTCTTACCTTGGGGAATCGTCTAATGGTAGGACAGCAGACTCTGGATCTGCGAATTGGGGTTCGAATCCCTATTCCCCAGCAAAGTACATTTGCTTGAAAAAATAGTGGCGGGCTTGTGAACCCGCCATTTTCATTTTCTTTCTTCTTTTTCTTTACGTAGGACAGAATTCATTCTGTCCCTTAAACATTTCTTGTATCCTTTGTTTTATCTTTTCGTCAGAAATCATTTTTACGTCAATTTCCTACTCATTCAACCCTAATCCATCGAGGATTTGCGGTATACATTTCTCAACTCTTGATACTCGGGTTTTGGCTTGTTTGGGTGCCGAAAAGTAAAGCAGGTACGCTCTTTGCCGTCCGGGGGTTAACGCTTCAAAAGCTGTTTTCAGGGCACGGTTTTTATGTAACTTAATTTGAAATTCTTCAGGAATGGGGAATTCTGTCGTATTTTTAAAACTCACTTTCAAACCGGCTTTTTCCACCTCAATCGCTTCATATACATAACTCTTAATGTCGTTTTCTAATGCAACGATTTCATCGACATTCGTAAACCGAATCTGCCGGCTCGCCTGTACATTCTTTGTTTGCTGGATTAGATAACCATTGGCATCATGCAGCAAAGCACCTTTGAAAAACAAAAGCGCACAGTATTCTTTAAATACATGTATTAAGACGATGTTACTTTTGTCAAGAGTGTAGCAAGGAACACCCCACTTCAATTCTTCAGCCAGCGGGAAACCGTGAATGATCCTTCTCAACAGGATCACTTCTTTCTGCCATTTTTTCAAAGTACTAATAAATGCATCAACCGCGGGGTTCTCTTTACTGGATGTTGCTTGCTTAGCGGCTTTCTCAGTTTTCATAACGAAACTCCTAAATGATTTTAGTAACTTTATTTCATTTTATACGAGTTCACTTTTAATATCGAATAAATCAATCTCAATGGCAAATTTTCGTTATTTTATCGACAGCACATGTTCCGAATCGGAACTCAACCCAATTGTTTTCTTTCCCGTTGCCAGTGATGCCAAATCCTTACCCAAAAACTCCCAGCGCCATCCTTTCGTGAAGCGCACCGGTGGCATCGGTTTTGTAGGTGTCTCGGCTCCCCATCTTGCAAATGCGTCTATCTCGCTTCTTACCGCGAGCAACGACCCCGCAATCAATTTCCGTTGGGATATGACCTTTACCCATGCCGCGAGTAAATCCGCCAACGCCATTGTTTCTAATGTCGGTGCCGTACCATTGTCGTCGGAAATTACCAAATCATTGCGCGACCGCCCGTCTTGTATCGCTTCGAGAATTGCTTCTATCGTCGCTGCATTCGCCCCTTTCCAACCCCTCATCCGGCTTAAATCCGCTTCGTTTTGGGGTTGTGAACGCGCTAACTGAACGATAATTCTGTCTGCAATAATATATTCCCGGGGCCGGTTCGCATTCCGTGCTAACCGTTCCCGCATCGCAGCAAGTGACCGTAACACAATGAGTTCTTTTCGGCGCAGTCCTCTCTTATCCCCTACTCTCTGCCATGCATCATCGTCATTGCGGATGAATACTTCACTCCGGTTTGCTGTCACCGACTCTTCCAAGAACCAATCGTACCGTTTTGCCGCTTTCAATTTTTCCGCAAGTTGATCCCGTAAACGCAATAAATCCGCTACATCCTGAGCCGCATACACGAGTTGTCCATTACTTAACGGACGCACCGCCCAGTCGGTGTACCGCTCCCCTTTTTCGTGTACGACACCTAACTCATCCAACAGCATCCGTGCCAGTGCCGGTTGGTCGCCATACCCTAAGAAAGCCGCCGCCAGTTGGGTATCGAATACCGGTTTCAGCACCACACCAAACACCTGATGAACGATTTCTAAATCTTGTCGCGGTGAGTGTAATACTTTCTCGATTTTTTCATCAGCGAAAATCTTCGCTAAACCTTTCCAATCTAAATTCGCCAATGGATCGACTAATGCCGGAACTACAAGATTATCCGCAGTGATTTGGATAAGGCACAGCCGGGGCATATACACCCCTTCTCCGATGAACTCAGTATCCAATGCAATGCGTTTCACGGATGCAAGTTGTTCAATCAGTGCCGCAAGCTGTGGCTGACTGTTAATCCAATCGTATCCGGTTGTTTCTTTTACCATCATTCTTTCTTACTTGAAGAACCTGATAAAACAGGTTACTTTATCCAAACTTAACTACCTTGTTTAAGGTATCGTTTGTCGAAGCGGCTTGCCAACCGTTAGTAAAAAACCCGAGTTAACCGAAGGATACCTATGCGAACACCACTGATTCGCCGGATAATTCATCCTTTCTTCATCCCTGTTCGTCATCGAATTCTCGCACTGCTCCTCTTATTGAGTTGTTTCTTTGCGACGATTTCCTTTGCCGAAACCGCCCCCGCCGCCGACACCACTGTCGCCGCCACTGCGCAAAAAGGGTGGTTCCACAGTGAACGGGCGAACGTCCTCATCTTCCTCATTGTCATATCCGGCTTGGTCTTGACGTTCCTGATGCTTGCCCGCAAAGGAAAGCCGTTGACCCTTCGCCGCATTGGTGGTTTGGATGCCCTTGATGAAGCCATAGGCCGTGCCGCTGAAATGGGAAAGCCCATCCTTTTCGTTCCCGGAAGTATGGACGTCAGCAGTATCCAGACGATTGCCGCACTTTCCATTCTGGAAGTGGTCGCAAAAAAATCCGCCAACTATGAAGTCCCCTTGGACGTCATGACCACCTACCCCCTCGTTATGACGACTGCGCAGGAGACTGTAAAGAACAGCTACCTTGCCGCCGGACGACCTGACTTCTATAACCCCGACCGCATCCGTTACATCACCGACAACCAATTCGCGTTCGCGTCC
>CAZPUW010000376.1:0-3408 GCA_964589795.1 uncultured bacterium | reverse complement strand
ATCTCCCCGGCTTGTATCGCGACTTTCAAAGGTGAGAAAATTGAGAGTTACAAAAAAGGTCTGAAATTCCTATCGGAATACCTTGCCGGTAAAAATCCACCAAAACCACTCGAACCAACTCCCAATCTGCTATTTCGCAAAACCGAAACAGTTCGACTTGATGACACCGATGCCGCGACAATTCTTTTTAATGCCAATCTTTTCCGCATCTGTCATCGCGCCTATGAAGAGTGGATGGCGCAAATCGGTTTTCCCCTCGGACAAATCATCGATGAGAAAAAATGGGGAATTCCGATAGTAAAATTAGAGGGCGAGTTTCTCAAACCATTGCGCACGGATATGGCTGTCATTATCGAACTTGTGTTATTGCGACTCGGTGACCGTTCCCTTACCCTCGGCTATCGAATTTTGGATGAATCAGGAAAATTGTATGCAACTGCATCAAGTGTTCACGTTGCCACTGACCCCTTTGGTGGTAAAGCGGACTTCCCGGAAGCATTTAAGAAAGTGTTACTAAACGTGTAACGGTCGAGCATTCCAAGCTTTACAAAGAAATCTTTCGAACCTTACGAATATGGTAAAAGTGAAAAAAGGTTCATCCTCTGAGAGTAAGCCGAAATCCGCTTTGTAATTGCATCTAACACCTACTTCGTCGTAATTTATCGTGCTTTGCGTGGATCGGGCCGCTACGTCAAAGTACTTAATTCGTCGGTCCTCACACTCACTCGTTTGTTCTAATACAATCTTTGCTGTCATTGTACAGCACCGGTAAACGATTCCTTTAGGAAAAGATTCGCAACCATTCGAGGGAGGCACACAGGAAAATTTGGAATGACATCTTTCGAGGAAACCACTCCTACCACTACGCTCGCATCCGAACCAGTTATTTTTCGCAAAGGCAAGAAAACCAAGCTAATCGTTCCCGACGAAATCGGTGACCATAGCGCCGATCAAATCAAACACTATAGCGAACTCATCAATATGACTGCATCCGACATCGAGCCAGGTACGATTGTAAAGGGTTCCATCACCTCCGTCAGCGAAAAGGAAGTAACCATTTCGTTGAATTATAAATCGGACGGGATGATACCCATCGAAGAGTTCGGAGATATTGAAGATTTGAAAGTCGGCTTGGAAGTCGAAGTGTTTTTCGATGCAATGGACAACGAAGGACACCCGGTACTTTCCAAACGCAAAGCCGATCATTTCCGTGTATGGGAACGCGTAAAAGAATTGTATGACCACGGCGAAACCGTTCAGGGTCGCATCGTTAAGCGTATCAAGGGCGGCTTGGTAATCGACCTTATGGGTATTGACGCTTTCCTTCCCGGTTCGCAGGTTGACGTGCACCCGGTACGCGATTTCGACGGCCTCCTCGGTCGCTCGATGGATTTCCGGATTATCAAAGTGAACGACCAACGCCGCAACGTGGTCGTGTCCCGCAAAGTATTGGTGGAAGAAGGTCTCAGCGAACGCCGCACCGAAATTCTCGATACCCTTCATAAGCTTATTATCGAAGAAGGTCGCCGCGATGTCGTTATCGAAGGAACCGTCAAGAACATTACCGACTTCGGTGTATTCGTCGACCTCGGTGGTGTGGACGGTTTACTCCATATTACCGACCTTTCGTGGAGCCGCGTCGAGCACCCCTCGCAAGTCGTTCAACTCGACCAGAAAATTACCGTCAAGGTGCTGTCCTACGATCCTGACAAGCGCCGCATTTCACTCGGTCTCAAGCAATTGCAGGAAAATTACTGGGATGACATCGAAACCCGTTATCCGCAAGGAACCAAGGCAAAAGGTAAAGTGGTTTCCCTCGCCCGCTACGGTGCATTCGTTGAACTCGAGAATGGTGTCGAAGGTCTTGTCCACGTCAGTGAGATGAGCTGGACACAACATGTCAAACACCCGTCCCAATTAGTACAAGTCGGCGACGAAGTCGAAGTAATTGTCCTCAAGATTGATCGCGAGAACCGCAAGATTTCCCTTGGTATGAAACAAGTTTCGCCCGATCCGTGGTTAACCATCGAAGAGCGTTATCCGATTAACAGCAAGCATAAGGGTACAGTTCGCGACCTTGTACCGTTCGGTGCATTCGTTGAACTGGAACCGGAAATCGACGGTTTAATTCACATCAGTGATTTGTCGTGGACGAAGAAAATTCGCCACCCCAGCGATGTCCTGAAGAAAGGTGATGCCATCGAAGTGATGGTTGTATCCTTGGACAAAGACGAACGCCGCATCGGTTTGTCACTTAAGCGTCTTGAATCGAATCCGTGGGATGTCTTCGCCGACACCTTCCCGATTCATTCACGAACCGTTTCCAAAGTGACACGCTTGGTGGAAAAAGGTATCATCGTCGAATTACCGTATGGTATCGAAGGATTTATTCCCAATTCACTTCTTTCCCGTTCACAAGAAGGCCCGAAACGACGCACACTCAAAGCCGACGACCTTCTCGTTGTGGAAGTAACCGAATTCGACAAAGACAATCGCAAAGTAATTTTGACCGCGGTTGAATTTGCGAAGGACCTTACTATGCCAAGTGACGATGAAGTCCCGATGCCGCTTCCTACCGGTGCACCGACTATCGGTGACATGGTAAAAGAGCAAAAGGAAGAAGACGATCAACCGGAACAAGTGGCTGAATAATCGGTTTCTGAATACGCAAATAAGGCGGGTACCGGGTTACCCGCCTTACTCGTATTACATATTGTAATGTAGCGTTAGCAAATAGTTTGAGTTTTTGAATACCTGACTCAAGCTGACAAAGTGGGTAAAACAGGTTTAAAACGAATGAACATCAAAGATTTGTTTAAAGCCGGTAAGCCGGTACCTGAGACGAATTACGCTACACCACCCGAAAGCGGTCGGGATCTCGAGCGCAAAGACCTTTCCCAAACTCTCTTCACGTTCCTCAACGAAGGAACTCAGCTTATTGGATTGACCGAATTTCCCGAAAGCGTCAAATCATTAATACCCAAATTATCCGATAAATCAGATTCATTTACCGCCGGCTTAATCGCCGTCGTCGAAGGCGATACTGCAACAGCTAAAACGTGTATGCAATCCCTCGAAAGTGAAGGATTCGTGCAACGCCGTAAGTTGTACCGTGCGTATGGTGATATTGAATTCTATGCCGGAAATTTTCAAGCGGCGAAAGAGCACTACTTCAGCGTACTTGAAATCGTACCCGACGACATCGAGATTATGCAAACTCTCACTGTGGTATTTTATCGGTTAAATGAGTTCGATAAAGCCCTTGTATATGGATTGCAGGTGTTGGATATCGGGTTGAAGCACGCCGGTGAGCGCCGGTTGCCTGCTGCGATTTCCTTAAATAATGTCGCAAGTTTGTACACGGCGCAAAATCGGTTTATCAAAGCCGAACCAATGTTTCAACAGGCG
>CAZPUW010000375.1:2885-3410 GCA_964589795.1 uncultured bacterium | reverse complement strand
TACAGGCAGCCTCGACTAAAGAAAAAGGCCGCACGAAGCGGCCTTCTTCCTGGTGCACTCGATGAATTCGGCGAGCGGTTAATGCCGTTCTCGGTGCCGGTCATCGGCGACGTCGCCGCCGGTACTCCGGTGCTTGCATTTGAGAACCGGATTGGACGGATTGCGGTCGATCAACCGATGTGGCGGCGTGGGGTGGGGTTTGCACTCCGGGTCAAAGGGGAAAGTATGATTGAGGCAGGGATTCTGCCGGGTGATAAAGTGCTGATACGTCCGCAGAGCCATGCCGATTCCGGACAGATTGCATTGGTGCTGGTCAAAGAGGAAGAGGCGACTATCAAGCGCATCTATCCGCAAAATGACGGGAAATTACGATTGCATCCGGAAAACCGGACGATGAAAGATATGCTGGTTCACACCGCTGATTGCCGCATTCAGGGTGTCGTCATCGGTGTGTTTCGCGAAGTGGAGTAGGAAAAGACGGGCGAGGGGTAAGAGGTAAGGGGTAACGGGAAAGAAAAAAATGGG
>CAZPUW010000375.1:0-2875 GCA_964589795.1 uncultured bacterium | reverse complement strand
ATGGGATTGGGGAATAAACAATAGGTTTTTTACCATCCACCATCCACTACCTGTTTCCTCTTACCCGTTGCCCGTTACCGGGGAGTTACGATGGAACGACAAATGGTGGTTGGGTTTTCGGCGCCGGCGCTCGATCTGTTGACCGATACGCTGTCGCTGGAGAAATATTTAGGATTGAGTCCGAACCGCTCGATGTTCCTCGAGATGGAGGGGGATGCGATGCTCGATGCGAATATCGCACCGGGTGACATCGTGATTGTCGAGCGTACCACGCAAGCGAAGCCGGGACAGATTGTCGCCACCGCCATCGATGGGAAATATGTAATCCGTTATCTCGCACGCGACCGCATGGGAAATTATTTAGTTGCCGCGAATGCCAATCTTCAACCACTACGCCCCACCTCCTCACTCACCGTGGTCGGCGTAGTGGTGGGGTTAATCCGAAAAGTGCTGAATGCATTGGGAGGAAATAAGAAGGCGGTAAGGCAGTAGCAGTTGTCGATTCGCGTCCATGTAATTTATTGATTTAAATCAGTTGTAGTAGCTACATTGACTTAAAACACCGAGGACAAAATGGAACGAAATGAAAATTTGTTTGGAGGAAGTTGGACCGAAGAAAAATTAGCAATTGTAAAGAAATATCTCCAAGCTTATGCAACTGCACTCAAAAGGCAAAAATTTAGAAAAATATATATAGATGCTTTTGCAGGAACGGGGACAAGACGTGTAAAAAAAGATATGAGCCAGCCACTTGATTTATTTGAAAAAGACCCAGATGTAACAGAATTTCTTACCGGTTCAACAATAAACGCCCTTGAAGTAAACCCAAAGTTCGATGAGTATTATTTCATCGAACAAGATTCCAATAAATTAGAGCTTCTAAAACAAACAACACAAAACTATCAACACAAAGCCATCATTCATTATGTGAGTGACGATTCGAATCGCTTTCTTAAAACCTTATGTGATAAGATTGATTGGGAAAGAAATCGAGCAGTACTGTTTCTTGATCCTTTCGGAATGGAATTAGATTGGTCTACTGTAGAAGTAATAGCTAGTAAACACGCAATTGATGTTTGGTTGTTATTCCCGATCCAAAGTGTTAATCGTTTACTCCCAAATGATGGAGTACTACCTGATGCTTGGAAGGACACGCTAAACAAGTTTTTTGGAAATGCTGAATGGGAAAAAGAGTTCTATACAAAAACACAACAGGATACACTCTTTGGCATAACTGAAAAAACCGAAAAAGTAGCAAACTGGGACAAGCTAGGTAATTACATTCAGTCAAGACTTAGTGAGTGTTTTCCTGCTGTCGCAAAAAATCCAAAACTTCTTCGGAACGGTTTAAATAGCCCCATATTCTTATTATGTTTTGCAATCGGTAATCCTAGCCAAAAAGCGATTGATCTAGGATTGCGACTTGCAGAACATATCTTGGAAGGCTAATGTCAGCTAATTCAGCAATCGAGTGGACGGAATCGTCATGGAATCCGTTAACGGGGTGTACTAAGGTCAGTCCCGGTTGTAAGCACTGCTATGCGGAGACGATGTCGAAACGCTTACTCGCAATGGGACAACCAAACTACCGCAACGGTTTCAAACTCACATTGCACGAAAATGCGGTTGAGCTCCCGTTACACTGGAAAAAACCGCAAACCATTTTCGTCAATTCGATGAGCGATTTATTCCATAAGGATGTACCGGCGTCGTTCATTCACCGGGTATTCGACGTAATGGTCGCGACAGACTGGCACTGCTTCCAAATCCTGACGAAGCGACCGGAACGGTTGTTGAAATTGAGCCCCGAACTGCCGTGGCGTTCGCACATCTGGATGGGAGTCAGCGTCGAATCGGAACCGTATATGAAGCGAATCGATCTGTTGCGCGAGACCGAAGCGAAAGTAAAATTCCTGTCACTCGAACCGCTGTTGGGACCGTTGCCGAATTTGAATTTAGAAGGGATCGATTGGGTAATCGTCGGCGGTGAATCGGGAGCGAAAGCACGACCGATGAACCCGGAATGGGTGACCGACATCCGCGACCAATGCAACCGCGCCGGAGTGAAATTCTTTTTCAAACAGTGGGGCGGAAAAAATAAAAAGAAGGCGGGGCGGTTACTGGATGGCCGTACGTGGGATGATATGCCCAAACGACCGGCACGGAAAGAACAAGGAAAAGTGCATTCAATCCGTGTTTCGATATAGTCAAACTTAACCGGCAAAAAATGAAAATCAGATTCGTGACAAATTAAAAAATATCCATTCGATCTGGATATAACAGAATAGAACCAAGACTGCAATCAAAATACGACGATGTTTTGGTGGGAGATGAAGCACCTGTAATAGCGACGCCTTTCCCGACCGGAGCAAATCATCGGCGGCGATTCCCGCCAATACAGCCAAAAACGGTACGATCGGGAAACGGTAGTTGGGGTGGGAGAACGATAACCAGTATGGAAATGAATAGCAAATCATGATTCCCAATACCAAAACCATTTGATTGGAAGTAATGTTATAATTTTTACGGGTGGCAAAAAACAGAATAACTAGCGCTGTTGTTAGGAAATAAAATAGGGTATCGACCGCTATCGCAAGTAAACTCATCGGTGTGCTAAATGAGTAAAAGCCGCGAAGCGACGATCCGGTAGAATAATCGAACGCAAAGTAAGTGCGAATTCGGCTTGCCGTTCGCATCACAAAGAGATCGGGACGCGCTCCGATATGGCGAAGTACTATTTTCCTAAATGCCGCATCCCGTTCCTTCGGTGGTAAACTGGTCACCGAATCGTACATCGCGGTGAAACCACCGGGTACAAGCGTAGTATCGGAACCGTGTGAACCAAACCACCAAGTTTTGTACAAGGGGGTATAGG
>CAZPUW010000374.1:0-3423 GCA_964589795.1 uncultured bacterium | reverse complement strand
CGGCGATGGCGAACAATCTTTGCTTTTTTTACTCGACAAGGATACCGTCCGAAACTGCGCACGAGAGTTGGCAGCAAGATTACCGTTGGACCCGGCATCAGTCATTGGATCAAGAATCTCTACCAGATCTTTATCTGCAAAAACCGCAGGTATTACTTGTTTTTTCGGATACCAGTGTTTGATCGTCCGAACGATATTCTGTCCTAAATATATTGCTTGTCTGAGTTCGAGTTCAGCAAGACCACATTTCACTGCATCAACACCGGCAGCAGCCACTCCAAGTGCAGCTTGACAAGCCGAACTTCGTCCGAGTTGCTTTTCTCCGATGTTAGTCACGATTAGTCGTTTCAGTCGCTCACTACGCAATGCTTCAGAAACTGCAAGAATATTGAGTGGGTAAGGCGTTCCTAATGCTGATGCAGGATACTCAACATCGATAATATCGACGGAAAGCATCTGTTCATCCGGCACCAGAAGGGCGGCAGTCCGATTCGGAAATTTCTGCCAACGACAACCCGAACAGCGATTGACGAATACATCCAAGGGGAGCGTTCGAAGTTCGTGACTGATACCGACGGCAACGCACTTTTCATCAACCAGCAGGGTGGTCGCTTGATTTCCCGGGGCGTTCAAATCCTTGTGTCGAAGTGGGTACGGCTCGCCGGAATCAACAAACCGATTACACCGCATAAACTCCGGCATACATTCGCCACATCGTTGTATGCCAGAAACCACGATATCCTGGTGGTGCAGAAAGCGCTCGGTCACCGCAGTATCGTCCATACCCAGATTTATGCTCACGTTACCGACGACGCACTCGAATCCGCGATGGAAGGGCGCTCTTCGGATTTTCGATCTTAATACCGTGCCGGATACCCCCTTTGGGGCTACCCGTCGGTTTTCCTTCCGAGCTTTGCCGTTGTCGTTTCGCGGTATGCAGGCGAGCCCATCTGCGACCGGATCGATTCGGTTTACCCTGAATGCGACCTGTTGCGACCCTGTTTTGACCCGGCAGACCCTTGCAAGACTATTCCGACCCTTGGCAGACCGCGAATGAACCGGGTCGACCCGGGCCATCTGGCGCCGATCCGAAACATATTCCACAGAACATGTCGGAAACATTTTAATGCGATTGGAATTATCACGAGTTATGGGGAATGTGCAAACAGACGTTCCATATTTCTGTTCGGGAACGGCACCAGAAATTGGGCAGACACTGTCTGCGCAATTTGCTAAGTCTTTGAAATTCCGACCGAAGAAACCGGTCGACACGTTCCGGACACAGCCGACACATGTTGCCATTCCACCAGAAATCCCGATTTCCAGCTGTGCCGAAGATCGCTCCGAGCAATCGCAGACTGTTGAGTGTGCGCTTGAGATTCCAAGACTTAGCTCGTAAGTCTTGATTCTTCGTAACGGAATCCCGACTGTCTGCGATGAATATTTGCCGGATTTTGTGAATTTCATGCTACTGCTCATAACTCAGTCCGATCAGGTTAGGATCGACCGGTGCTGGAACAGCACCGCCCTTGGCAAACATCCGAACTTGCTGAATGATCTCGACGGCATATTCGGCAGGCGACTTTGGACCTGCGTTGCCATCGGTCTCGCTAACCCGTTGGTCACGGTTTACCCGTATTGCCGCCAGGTGCCGCGTGAACGCTCGGGATAGATCGTCAATCGTTGAGCTGGATGCATCGCCCCAAAGCGCACGTAGCAAACGGATATAGGTAATCGCGGCAAGCTGCGCATGCCTGAGATCGCTCGCCTTATTCAAATCCGGGAAGACTTCGTACAGATCGGACAGGAACAGATCGAACGCTTTCTGTTCGCGCTCATCCTGAATCTCCGGCAGAAATGCGCCATGCTTTACTGCATTGCGATTTCCGGGGCGAGCCATGATTACTCCAGACAGTTTCCCGCCGTGAAAACGACAACGACCGTTTGCCAGAGCTGGTTGCTGGCACTTTTCACCCTTACGGGTAGGAACGCCACACATCTGGTTGCTGTTCATCGTCGTATTTTCGCGAACCCTCGCTTGCGTTTCGGGAATTTCAGCCGGTAGCGCGGGCTTGTTGGCGCGGTTGTTTTTGTTGGAAGCCTTGTCTTTACTGGATTTCGTCATTTTATATTACTCTATTCTCTTTCATTCCCGTTCTTACTTGGTGCATACCTAGTGCATACCTCAACGGTCGAGTGCAGACCTCGTAATTTGAGGTATGCACTCACACTTATCGATAGAATCGTTAGTTATAAGACCGAGCAGACCTGTGCATACCTCAAATGGGGGGTAATGCTCATGCGCATACATGCATGTGCGCGCATCTGCGTGAGGGGTATCGAACAGGTATGCACAGGTCTGCACCAAGCTGGAGAACCGCATCTGGAGCGGGTTTCGCTGTGCATACCTTGGTGCATACCTCAGCAGACCTATACGAGAAACCAATAGGTTACGATTTCTTGAGGTCTGCACCATTAGAGATTCCAGTCGATAGATCATGACTGGTCCGCTCCATTTACGGAATCATTTTCGAGCGGTTCCAGCTGGAGGAAATAGAAATTGTGACGGCTTTGTTTAACTCCTTCAGTGGCCTGCAAAATGCGGTAACCGGCAAAATTGCGTTCAAGCAATCGCCTCAAAGCATTCCCCAGTTTGGTTTGTTGCGAGCGGGGGGAACCGTCACTGCGCAGTCCGGTTAATAGATCATTAGTTTCGCAGAAATCATTCAGGTCGGAAACCTTAACTGGTTTCTCCCGATACTTTTCCCACCAACTGATCACAAATTCCCGCCACACCGCATGTTCGGAATCGGCGGAATCATACTGCGATTGGAGATTGCCCAGAAAACCGGGTATCCCGGCAACTTCGAGAATTCCGCCGATGACTTGAGACCAGTTCTCGAACGAACCTAGCGGTTTGGCAAAGAGCGGCATTCCTTTGTCGACCCAGGCTTGGATCATTGTCAGAATCGCTTGCACCAGCTCCCGGCGATGCTGACGCACCCATAACGGTAGATTGGTATGACGAAACTTTTCTCGCAGCCAGGGTTGTTCGAGATGTGGATCGATGCGACAACGAATCATCCGTCGCGTTAGGTCCAATGCCATTTTCAGATTGTTGCCGGTCATAAGCCAGAGTGCCTGGTTGCGAATCGATATTTTACTGGTAGCGCCGAGCAAGCGGTCCGACCAGATCGTCGATGTCAATACGGTGGCAAGGTTGGTGCTGTTGAGGGTTTTATACTCATTGACATTATCCAGCAGAATAATTGGATCGTCTTTGAGCAATTCGGCAGTGATCGCTTTACGAAATTCGTCTTCATCATTCGGAATAGTTCGCGCAGCAATAATTTCACCAGTTGCTACAATCGAGATGATGTTACAGAGTAATCCCTTCCCCGAACCGGGTACAGGCGACTCAAA
>CAZPUW010000373.1:0-3433 GCA_964589795.1 uncultured bacterium | reverse complement strand
TCAAAACCATCATCGAGATGCAGCGTACCACTACCGTCCACTTTTGCCGTACCAGAAGCGGTATGCGCCGAATCGATATTTAAGCGTTTCGCTGTATAAACACCTCGAACAAAGAGCGTGTCGATTGCATTCTGGAACCATGTTTGTTTCGATGTACTGGTGGTGAACCGAATAGTATCGATGGGAAATGTTTTACCGCTGGAAGTAACATCGGCATTGAATAACATACTATCGGGATAATCGGTACCCGGAAGAAATTCGCGCAAGTGGCGCAAACGACCGCTGGCGGTTAATTTCGCGGAGGATTTTTCTTGTGCTAAACCCTTCGTACTTACATCTAATGTAATATTGCCGTGAAATTCATCGATTTTCCCTTTGACCGATGCATTGCGTTTATCATACCCGAAGGCGATATTCGCACCGATATTTTTCAGCGGCTTCAAAGTAGAATTCTTTACGAGTAACTCACCTTTTATCGACGGGTCGCTGAGAATATTCGTTACGGTACCTTTTACATCCGCAGTCAAATCGGAAGAATCTATCGCGGCTACAAACGATGACAAATTGATATTTTCAAAAGTGGCCTCCACACTTATCGTGTGTAATTTGGCGTCGATATTTTGCAATTGGATAACGGCTGATTCGCCCGGCAAATAGAAACCTAAATGCGTGTTCAGCCCATTGGGAGAGTTCGACGCGACAAAATCCACGGCTACTGGATCAGTTTTCGGCCATGTTTTCAGAAACCGCTGAATAGTTGAATCGGGAATCGTGATTGTACCGTTAACACTCCCATAAGGTGGCGATTTTGTCAGGTTAACTTTTGCCTGATCGAGCGTAACGGCAAGCTGGGGAAGCAGCAATTTGAATTGCTGAAGTGATATTCTTTCGGGCAGGTAGAGGAAATTCTCCGCACGGATTGTTATCGTATCGTTTGTCAGATTAATGGATTCCGTTTTCGTATGCAGGTTCACGCGCGCATTTGGTATCGATAGTTGACCGACGGCTATGCGACTAATAAACGATTTCCCTTTTGGTTTCGGTGGAATGGTAATGGGAGTAATTGGCTTCGTACGAGTGAACAGATTCGCAATATTCCATTGTGCGCTATCCTGACGGATATTGACTCGCAAGCCGTTTAACTTAACAAAAGGTGCATTGATATGGCCGCGAATCAACGGCAGGACTAACACGCTCAACGAAACAGTATCACAGGAAATGACAGTATCAGCTCCGGTAGTCCAAACTATTCCATCAAATTGGACAACCGGAAATCCCCAGAGATGGACATAGCGGATGGTACAAGTCCCGTTGCCGGCATTCGATGCGGCGTTCGCAACAATGCGGCCAATCTGGTGTTGTCCGAATGGTGAAATCAAAGTCAGGTATGCGATAATCATTAAAAGAATAAATGCGAGTGCAACCCACTTGCCAATATCAAGCGCACGGAAAAACACTTTGGTCCAAGTTTTGACCACGAAGAAACGTAGAACGAAATTCAGGAATCGTTTCATCATATCGCTTCCCCGATAGCGAATACAGGAAGGGGACGCCGCGATTCACCATAGGAATTCTTGCGGGTTTGCCACCCGACGTCGAACCGCACGATTCCGATTGGGGATTTTAAGCGGACACCGGTTCCAACTGACGTCATCAATGGGAACATTTTCGTCGTACTGTTTCCATAAATCGACGGGAGCGACCAAACATTACCGGCATCGAAGAAATTCGCCCACCATAACGGCCCCCACACTTTCGTGCGAATTTCGAAACCCCACGCAATCATCCGCTGACCACCTATCGGACTATTGTTATTATTCGGATCGCGACCGGGGGAGAGGCGGTTATAATCCCAACCGCGAACTAAACCGGGACTTCCAAGATAAAACAAATCTTCAGGGGCGGGGGCATTGTAAGCGCCGTAGGGAACCAATGCACCGACTTGAAAGCGGGTTGCGTAAGTTAATTTACGGTCGAAAGTGATGGAATAATTTCCATAACAAGAGAATTTGAAAAAGCGAGGAGATTTTGGAAAAAGAATTCCCGACACGGAAACTTCCGGTGAGAACACACCACCATGCGTCGCTTCGAACGGGTCATTGCGAAAATCGTAGATACCTGTCAGCGTATAAAGGTCGCGGTTGCTGAGTGCGTTTCGAACCAATGACGTTGTGGTGTCTTCGGCGTGGTTGGCGGTGTCGTATTTCCAACTACGTTGCAAATCTTGTGCGAGCTGAAACGTCCACCACTGTCCGCTAAGAAAAGTAACCGTTTGTTTACTACCGACGGCATTATAGCCGAACTCCTGGCTACGCTTAACATAGGGGGCTACCGAAAATTCAGAACCGGGACCGATGGCATGGGGAAATGAGATTCCTACGCTTCCATTTGTCTCTTGTTTCGAACCATCCACTTTCAGCTTAATAATTTTTCCATGCGCTAAGAGAAACCTGTCCGTTAATTCACCGATAGCTTTCCATTTTTGTGCAGTAAACCATCCACCACCAACACGAGCTTGCCAGCGATTCGCTTCCGCGACACGCACTCTAACTGGGAGTTTGTTACCGGGAACAGAAGTATCCGCAGAGACGACGACACTGCGGAATACGTTTCGAGAATATAAAATCCGTTGCGAGCGTTCGATTAAACTCACGGAATATTGTTGACCCGGTTCCATCAATAAATCATCGGTAATATCGTTCGCGCTCAAATGGCTTAACCCGGAGACAGTAGCAGTATCGAAGGTGCATATCGGCCCGGAGTCCACGATGAGATTGAGAGTGACCCACAATGAATCGGGTTCCCATTTTACGTCGGTGCTAACTTTTGCCCGGGCATAACCGTGGGTGCGGTAAATGGTTGCCAGCGAGTCAGCGGCTTGATACAATTCGATTTCACGAAACCGGTGACCTTTCGTTAAAGAGACGTGGCGGCGGAAATACAGCGTATCAGCGGCAGAAAGTTCTTTCGCATTAATCCAGTAATTACGGATTTTGGTGAATGCACCGACGGTGATATGGTAGGTGAGGTTAACACGCCCTTTCTTTGCCGCCGCTACCGTACCGGTTACGGATATTTTATGCCACCCTTCGCGATGGAGAAAATGGTCGACCCGCACTAAATCGCGGGTAAAAGTCGCGGCATCGAAAGTTGGACGATCCTTCCAGAATTGAATTTTGTCGGTAAACGTGACGGGGGTAAGTGCGACATGGGGCCAGATATCGCTGGTTTTCAACGGCAATCCGACAACCGTAATACCCTGTATCGGCATGCCATTGTAACTAAAAAACTCGTGGGGAATTTTTTGCGCATTGGATTCGATTGGGCAGAACAACCCAATCAAAAGACAAAAGCATAAGATTCGGAACAGGAGTCGGTTCATCCGGCGTTACGGTAGTGCTGTTTCAAGCTATGTTTAATTTTTCTCCAACTA
>CAZPUW010000372.1:0-3435 GCA_964589795.1 uncultured bacterium | reverse complement strand
TAATGGGGTATCCGCCGAAAAACTTACATCCGGCGGCAATCGCCGCATGTGCGACAATCTCGTTACCCTGATAAAATTTCATTGGTTGCGGCACTATGTCTCCAATTAAAAATAGCGTACGACTCAAATGTCGTACTTACACTTTTGCAGCGACTTTTTTCTCTTTAACGGAAAATACCCGGATGGCAAAATCAGGACATTCGATTTCGCACAACATACAGGCGGTACATGCGTCGATGTTCTTGATATCGGCAAGCGTACCTTCCCATTTATCGGGGGCATCGGCCATTACCAACACATCGCGCGGGCAAACTTCCGCACAGATTTGACACCCTTTGCACAACGCCTTGTCGATTTCAATACGGGTATTGCCATCTTTAGTCGTTGCATTCAACGTTATTTCCATCTTTGTATCCAGTTCTACTTGAAAACACTTCTTATTACAATCAATTCGATAAGTGCGGGCTTTTCGGGTACAAAATTTCTGCACCGCGATAGCAGTTATCGAATTATTTCTTCCCCAATACACTCTTCATGGTTTCACCCAAAGCCGCCGGTGTAGGACAGACGTGGATTCCCGCTTCTTTGAGCGCAACCATTTTTTCCTGCGCGGTTCCTTTACCACCAGCGATAATCGCACCGGCGTGACCCATGCGACGTCCGGGAGGAGCCGTCTGACCGGCGATAAACGCGACAACCGGTTTCTTGCCGTATTGCTTAATCCATGCGGCGGCGGTTTCTTCGGCAGTGCCACCAATTTCACCAATCAGAATAATACCATCGGTGTCGGGGTCTTCGTTAAATAGCTTGATTATATTCAAAAACGGCGAGCCAATGATGGGGTCACCACCGATACCAACACAAGTGCTCTGACCGAGACCGGCGACGGTTAGTTGGTGGACAGCTTCATAGGTAAGTGTGCCGGAACGGCTGATAACACCAACTCGTCCGGGCTTGTGGATGAAACCTGGCATGATACCCATTTTCGCTTGTCCGGGGGTAATCACACCGGGACAGTTGGGGCCGATGAGACGAGCTTTGGAATCTTCAAGTGCGCGTTTCACTTTGACCATGTCAGCAACGGGAATGCCTTCGCTGATACATACAATCAACTCGAGTCCTGCATCAATCGCTTCGAGGATTGCATCGGCGGCAAGTGACGGCGGAACAAAAATTGTGGTGGCCTGAGCGCCTTCTTTTTGAACGGCGTCATAGACGGAATTGAAAACGGGACGGTCGAGGTGCGTCGTACCGCCTTTGTTCGGCGTAACACCACCAACAACGTTGGTGCCATACTCAATCATTTGTCCGGCGTGAAAGGTTCCTTCCTTGCCGGTGAAGCCCTGAACGATTACACGAGTCTGTTTGTTCAGAAGTATCGCCATTAGAAATCTCCCTCCTTACGCCGCCGCTTTCGCTGCGGAAACGACTTTCTCCGCGGCATCTTTTAAATCTTTCGCCACTGTAAAATTCAAACCGGATTCGGCGAGCATGACTCCCGCTTCCTTGCTGTTCGTTCCTTCGAGGCGAATTACGATTGGAACCTGCACTTTCTCGGCATGGACGGCTTCGATAACACCACTCGCAACACGGTCACACCGGACAATACCACCGAAGATGTTAATCAGAATCGCTTTGACGTGCGGGTCGCTAAGAATGATTTTGAATCCCGCTGCAACGGTGTCTTTGTTGGCACCACCGCCGACATCGAGGAAGTTCGCAGGTTCGCCGCCGCAATATTTGATGATGTCCATCGTCCCCATCGCGAGACCGGCGCCATTCACCATGCAACCGACATTGCCGTCGAGTTTGACATAATTCAGATTGTATTTAGATGCTTCGATTTCCGCCGGTTCCTCTTCGGTGAGGTCACGCAGTTCGGCATAGTACGGATGACGGTCAAGCGCGTTGTCGTCGAAATTTATTTTGGCATCGAGGGCGACAATTTTTCCGTCGCCAAGTTGGGCGAGCGGATTGATTTCGACGAGTGATGCATCAGAATTGATATAGAGGTCATAGAGTTTGAGGAGAAATTGCGTCGCTTGTTTGTGGGAGTCACCGGACAAACCGAGTTGGTACGCGAGTTGGCGGGCTTGGAAGGGACGGAAACCAACGGCGGGATCGACCCAAATCTTTACAATTTTTTCCGGTGCGGTTGCCGCGACTTGCTCGATTTCCATTCCACCTTCAGTGGAAACCATTACGACATTGCGGCCACGCTCACGGTCGAGCACGATTCCAGCGTAGTACTCTTTTGCAATGGATGCCGCTTCTTCGATGAGGATGCGTTGGACTTTTTTTCCTTGCGGCCCGGTCTGGTGCGTTATTAACTGCATTCCGAGGATTTGCCACGCGTATTGTTTCGCTTCATCGCGGTTGCGGGCAAGTTTTACACCGCCACCTTTTCCGCGACCACCGGCATGAATTTGCGCTTTGACGACAACGGGATAACCGATTTCCTCGGCAATCGAAACAGCTTCTTCGACAGTAAACGCAGGACGTCCGCGCGGTACGGTCACACCGAACTGGCGGCAAATTTCTTTCGCCTGATACTCATGAATTTTCATTTAGCCCCCAATAGCCCCCAACTAAAACAACTAAAAGTTCAACAAAGTGCAAATTATAACTAAGTACTTGCAAGTTAAATGTAAATTAATTCACATATACCATACTAAATCAATATGATTATGATTATTACACTTACTTTTTCAGTTTAACACTAATCACATTTATTAATAGACCTAATAAAACTAGACCCAAAATTGCTTCTGAACCCACAAATAATCTTGTTTTCGTCGTAATTGGCACAACATCACCATAACCTACAGTAGTAATTGTTACAAGACTTAAATATAACATTCTAAAATATGTCTCTGTATCACTTGTAGATAATCCCTTCTCATTTGAACGTAAATCATTTAGCGAATTATATAGTTCAATAGAAATAGGGATGTATATATTCTTAACTTCAAGATATGGAAAAACTTTTTGATAAAATGAAAATTCTTCTTGGGGATAGTGCGACAATTCATCTTTTATTTTACTAAAAGTAAACGGATATATTATAGGTCGTAAGACAACAACTCCTATGTTTATTACAGTGCCGGAATTCATTTTTATGTGTTCAATATCGCCACCAGCATATCTAACCTGTGTAATATCAGTCTTGATAGTTGCGAATCTTTGTTCTATTATAGATTCTTTGTTGTTATGAAACAATACATTTATTTCTATAATCAAAGTATCGTCAATTAGTTCTGTCGATAACACTGAAATATCGTTTGATTTTATAAATACATCAGGAGAAAACCGAGAACCTTTAAAAGGAAATTCTGAAATATCATTTTTATTGTATTGTTTAAAAACTGTTCTGAATTGTTTTTCTAATTCTTTACCAATAAGAGCTTCTTTATTATGTATTATATTTTCATATTT
>CAZPUW010000371.1:0-3436 GCA_964589795.1 uncultured bacterium | reverse complement strand
GCACCGCCACGTCGCGCATCATCCTCCAGTCTGGTATCCATGACAAATTCCTCAAGATGCTTGTCGATGCGGCAAATACGCTGAAACTTGGCGATGGTCTCGATGAAAAAAATCAAGTCGGGCCGTGCGTAAGCGAAGCGCAACGCGCGTCGGTACACGAGTATACACTCATCGGAATGAATGAAGACAAAGCGAAACTCGAATGCGGCGGTGAGTTTGCCACCGGTGGCGACCTCGACAAGGGTTGGTTCTACAAGCCGACGATTTTCAGCCGGGTGAAACCGGGAATGCGGCTTGAGCAGGAAGAAATCTTCGGCCCGGTGCTTTCTGTCATAAAATGCGAAACCCTCGAAGAAGGAATTGCCATTCTCAATGATACTGTGTACGGCCTCTCATCTGCTATCTTCACACAGGACGTGAATGCGGCAATGACTGCCGTTCGCGATATCGAAGCCGGTATCGTCTATGTAAACAGTGCGACCATTGGCGCGGAAGCCCACATGCCGTTTGGTGGTGTGAAGGAAACCGGCAACGGTCACCGCGAAGGTGGCTGGACGGTATATGACTTCTTCTCCGAATGGAAGACGGTGTACATCGACTTCAGCGGCAAGCTGCAGAAAGCACAAATCGACAATAGTTGAGGTCGGTCGTTGCGAGGACGGCTATGCCGGACAAAGCAACCTCATAGTTGTAACAATAAAGCGGGCGGTCAGCAGTGACCGCCCTTCTTTTATCGCTATTTTACGGGTATGCAATAAACCGGTACCCTTGTTCGTCATACCGATAGAATAACAAACAATAGCAGCCATCATGATTGAACGGCAACGTAAACAGGATGTCAGCGGCTTCTTCAGTAGTCAGTACCAAAAACTGGTTCGGTCATTCCGGGCAAAGTATGCTGACCTGTCGGAGATGGAGGTCGAGGATCTTGTCAGCGGAATGATGACGGATTTGTTCGACAAAATTGATATCTCCGAACAAGTCGAAAACGTCGGTGCTTACATTTACAGTTCCATTCAGAATCGGGTTATCGACTATCTGCGAAGAAAGAAGAAAGGGATTTCACTCGACGATACTCGCAAGGATGCCCACGACAAACCAGAAACCTCTTCGTTGGAACCGAAATACGATATGCAGGATGAGATTGACTCGTGGGATACCCGCGAGCGTCTCATCACAGCGCTTGACAAGTTGGGAGCAAACCAACGGGCGGTGTGGGTTGCGACGGAAATCGGCGGTTATACTTTTCGCGAACTTGCCGAAGCATGGGAGGTGCCTATCGGCACATTGCTTTCGCGAAAACATCGCGCGGTGGCAGCTTTACAGATAGATTTAAAGGATTTGAAAAGCAGGTAAAGGAGAAATATATGGCTAATACAACAATTCGGATTGAACCAACGCACCACAGTTTTCCTCATTTCATTATGAGGGCCATAATAGGAGTCTTTTTAGCAGTAGTATTTGCACTTCTATTTGGAATTTTTGTTCAGATGCTTTGGAATTGGTTGATGCCGTCCATATTCAATCTTGGGACAATCACCTACCTTCAGGCATTCGGTTTGATGATACTCGCGCGGTTGATTTTCGGTGGGATCAAACATCATGCAACTTATTCCAATTCACGTCACCGCCATTGGGGCGAACGTTGCCGACCGCGCCATTGGGAATGGCATAACCGCGGCTACAAGGGAAGTAACGAGGTCCGAGATTGGGAGCACTACGATGAATGGTGGGAATCCGAGGGGAAGGAAGCATTCAAAAAATATGCGGAAAACCGTGGTAACGCTGAGAGTGAAGAGTAAAATCTCTTCAGAATTTTCCGAAAACCAAAAAGGCGGTCAGAATGACCGCCTTTTTTATTCATAATAACAAACTCACTTTTTCTTGAAACTTTTCATCGCCTTCTCATACACCTTCCTCACCCCGTTATTCTCCTCTTTCACAATCGTTTTCTCGAAGAGTGGAAGCAGTTGCAAATGTGTCGCAGGATTCGCTTTCGCAATCTCAGTGAGTGCGCGTGCAGTCGACCACCTTGCCACCGTCCCCTCATCACCCATGTTCTTAATCAATCTCGGTATCGCCAGCACAACTTTATCCGGGTAGTGGGGTGCCAACTCGGCAATGCATTCGCTCGCTTCCCACTTGATGCGTGGGGCTTTCGCGCTGATTTGTTCGATTATGAAGTCGATATGGTTTACGAGAAATTTTGGATGTTCTTTCGCGATGATGGTAAGCGCACTCATGCAGGTTCCGCGTTCGGAATCAGTCGCCGATTGAAAGAAATTAAAGAAATCCGAAGTGAGGGTTTTTTCCGAGTGAAGCATTGTCGCGAGCAGTGTCATCTTCTCTTTCGGCTTGGTAGTCTTGTCGAGAAGAACATTGTCATATTTTGAAGGGAGGCGTTTCGGCATGGTTACCTCATGTTGGTAGATATTCGGATGGACAGACAAGAATGTCTGTCCTACCAAAATTTATAAGGGAAGGAGAACCCCTTCCAATTCCAGTAAGGCGCGTTTTCGTTCGAGACCGCCGCCGTAACCCGTTAAATCACCATTCGCACCGATAACCCGATGGCAGGGAACAATAATCGAGATTGGATTCGAACCGTTCGCGCCACCAACCGCACGTATCGCAGTACGGGGAAAGCCGCATCGCTCGGTTAGCTCCCGGTAAGAAATCGTCACACCGTAAGGGATTGTTTGTAGCTCTTTCCAAACCCGCAGTTGAAAATCAGTACCGGACAAACTGAGTGGTAATTCGAATTCTTTGCGACTTCCGGTAAAATATTCGTCGAGTTGTTTCGTAACGCGACTGATAAAAGGATTGGTAGAATTTGTTTCGTGCAGTTTATCAGGTGCTTGATCATGAAAGTAAAGGTGAGTGAGTGAATTATCGGTATCGAACCGTAATTCTATCCACTCGAGTGAAGATTGGTAGTAGTGAGTTAGCATAGTAAAAGATAGTGGTAAAAATGGGTGAAAATGAAGTGGATTTCGAAATTACTAATCAACAAAAAAGGCAGACGCTCGCATCTACCTCTCTTGTGTAGATAAACATAACCTTTGTTCTTGCTACCGGGAATACATTGATCACAAACGGCATGCATTGGAAAAAAAATTCTCGCGCGCGAGAAACAAAGCAATACACGATGGATTATAGATGCTGTAGTTCCGAGGCAAGTGACCGCTACCACAATATTGCGTTAGAGTCACCTTAAGTAATTAAAGATTTAGAATGTTAGAGAAATGTAATTAGAACGCGGTTGTTCACCACTTTCCTTGGATGTATTCGGTGAGATAATGGATTTCGGTCGCGCGTTCTTTCGCAATCCATTTCCCAATATCGCCAATTGAAATCATACCGACCAGTTTCCCTTGATCCAATACCGGTAAATGTCGGCAGCGTTTCTGAGTCATAACGGATAGACAATCGTTGA
>CAZPUW010000370.1:0-3438 GCA_964589795.1 uncultured bacterium | reverse complement strand
ACTGGAATCGTGTGTATGATTTTCGTGTCGTTGTGCATCACTTCTCCCGTTTTTCTTTCTTCTATTATTTCCCGTAGGACAGGCACTCTTGCCTGTCCCTAAAACGTTTTCTTGTTATTTTTTTCTATCTTTCGGCCAAAAAAAATCTCTTCCGCAAAAGTTTTCGGAAGAGATTCGCACATACTATTGTATTGTTACGTTTCATCTGATCCGGTTTATCTGCCTCCTCATGGAGTTGGATGTAGCACCTTCTTCATCCGCGTCGCGGGCTGGAGGGTTGCTAAGACGTCTTCGGGCCAATACCCTCAGTCTTTCTCGATAAGAGATCTGTTGCTAAAAGAACCGTGAACCGCCATTATAACTCACTTTGCACCGGAGCGCAACGGAGAATCAAATTGGGTAAGATAATAATACGAGCGAATTGTGTATTTCGTAGTACCGGTGTGTTACATGATACCCCATACCACATGCCACACAGCATCGGCGCAAATATGAACCGCGATTGCGGACAGCAGTCCATACTTACGGAGAAAGTAAGCCGCAACGAAAGTAATAGCTCCATTCCCAAGGAAAAGTTCGAGCGTTAATGCCACAGGAATTTCCGTCGGAGAATTCAAATGGAAAAGGTACATCACTGCTGGAACATGAGCGGCGGTAAATGCAATCGCCGACCATACTACCACTATCCAAAAGATTATGCTTTGCCCTCGCCCTTTTAATAGAACCTGCGAAATCAGCCACACCCAGAACGAAATGAAGAACAACCGGAACATCACTTCCTCGCCGATTCCCGCACTAATTGTAGCAACCAATGACATTGGAAAAGGGGGGTGGGGAATGTGACCGAGTGAATGAAATTTACTCAGTACAATGTCGATAAGAACGAAAAAGATGCCGGTGGCAAACCCTGCAATCGCGGGAATGAGAAAGCGTTGTTTGCTGGTATGGGTTTCATCCCACACATCGGGGAAACCGATTTTTTTCGATAGCGACAATCCGATGAAACCGAAACTACCGTAAATAATCAGAATCCCAACTGCCATGATGAGAGCAAACAACGGTTTGGGTAACGGCAGTTGTTGCATCGGTACCAGCTCGTTTTGCGGCAGGAACACGCCGATAGCCGCCAATAGCGCATACGTGAGAATCAATCCTGAAAATATTTTGAGTGATGGTGTCAATCTATTGAACATAACATTCCCATTATTGGTGAGCACAAATTGTAATTTTACTTGTATATCAAAAGTACAAAAACAAATGGATGTTTTTTAGCAATTCATCACAACATATCATACGAATAACGATGTTATTGTGTGTTATAAGTATTTGATTATCACGTGTTAGATAATTATACACTAACACCTATTGACTTTAGTAACAAATTTGTTTACATTTATAGTAAGCTCAACAATTAAGTTAACAAAGGATACCTTGAGCAACGAAAGGAATGGCATAAAATGGATTTGAAACAACTTAGGGAAAATGAGATATCCAAACAGCAAGGTGGCTTGAAACTATCGCAACAAGAACTTGCTGATATCCTTGGTGTGTCGCA
The DNA here is from genome assembly GCA_964589795.1 of uncultured bacterium. Taxonomy (GTDB): domain Bacteria; phylum Electryoneota; class JAOADG01; order JAOADG01; family JAOADG01. The sequence continues at coordinate 1,883 of CAZPUW010000370.1, read as the reverse complement.
AGAGAACATATCTCGCTGGGAAAGAATGGCAGAAAATGAGGCACTCGATTCGATACCTTCAAGAATCCAAATCAAGCTTGCAAATCTTGCTGGAATGTCTATTGAAGAACTGAATGGTTTCGTCGAAGAAAACAGCAATATTTTTCAAGAAGGTTTCGACGATCCTTTCAAAGACCATCGAGAACGAATAAGCTTGCTTAATCAGTACGTAGATCCGCAGACGGAAAAAATTTCATCTGGCGAGAGCGGGTTTCCCGTGGTGCATGACCTTTTAGAAGAGTTGAGTCAGTTACGTACAGGTTTACAAATGAAACCGATTATTTCCATTATTGGATCCTTCGATTCCGGAAAAAGCTCTTTGGTGAACAGATTATTAGGAAGTGATGTCGTTCCCACCGGATGGCAACCAATGACAGCTATTCCAGCGTTTATCAGACATGTAGAAACTCGTCCAAACAAAGACAAAACCAATGAAGGCTATTATCTTATTGAAAATAAGGACAAGGACATCCGCAAATCGTTCAATTTCCGAAAACTTGATGACAAAAAGTACATGAAGGAAGAAGGATGGGAGTTAATTCCATGTGAACGTTCTCGATTGGAAGATGTTACTACAAAAAGATCCGATAGAAAAGAAGGTGAAAGACCGAAGGCACTACTTGTCTATTCATCCGCACCCATACTTCTGTCATGTGACCTTTTAGATACACCAGGATTTGATGATACTGATGACTCAAACTCTGATTCAGAAAAGAGTGTAGCAACGACAAGCAATGACCTTGGTCAAGCTGATGGGCATATACTTATGTCAAAAATCAATGGATTTCTTAATGCATCCGATGTCTTACGTTTGAATGAATTGCTTAGAAGGGGTGGGATAACATTGAGACCTGATTGCACAAAAATTCCATTTGGTAATGTTTTAATTGTAGCATCTCAGGCAGATATTATCTCGAAAGAAAAAGAAATTCAAGATATATGTCAACGTGCTTCTGTTCGTGTTTTTGGCGAAAAAGATTATTCATCACTTACAAGTCATGTCTTTGAACAGTGGGAACAAATTTATGGAAGACCTATTGAAAGAAACGATTTTCTTACTCGAATTGTGCCGTTCTCAATCAAACATAATTGGCTACAAGTAGAGTTTAAGAAATCTCTGAAATCTGAGTTTATAGAACCGATTGTTCATACCACGCTCATGAACTTAAGCGAATCTGTAAGAATTTTCAAAGAAAAAGCAGTTCAAGCATTAGGTATAGAACTGAAACAATACGAAGAGGTCAGCAAGGAAAAGATACGCGCGAAAGAGCAACTTCAACTTGCGAAAGAAACCCGTGAGGAAAATAGATATCGATTACGACAAGAACGCGAGGAGCTAATCTCTTTGGTGCGTCAATTACGGAGAAACACCGCTAAGAAAGCCTCGAATTGGTGGGACGAGATGATAACGCCAGTTCGCGTCGAGGAAGAAATACGAAAAAGAAAATACAATCGTAAACAAGCTCAAGAATATATAGTGCAGAACATCGTTGACCTACTTAAGGATCAATTGTCCAAAATTTTAGATGAAGATACAAATAAACATCTAAAACCAGCTTGGAAAAAATTAATGTCATCCTACGAGTCGTATGCCAAAAGATGTTTGAGCTTTGCAGAGATGAGCGGTCTTGAAACTCCGTTTAACCTGCAGGGTGCAATTGCTGGGGGACTTTCTGCAAGTGTTGCAATGGGTGCACTTACGCTAATTGCAAGTTCTTTTGGTAATCTCGGTTGGTATATTTTAGTTGCTAAGGGCGTGTCGCTACTCTCTTCTCTGGGAATTTCACTTGGTGGAACTTCAGCTGTTATTTCGACCGTTGCCGCATTAGGTGGACCCATTATGT